>NZ_JCBANH010000005.1:0-119116 GCF_059760925.1 Achromobacter sp. 1011791174 | reverse complement strand
GGGGTTGGGGCGGGCCGCCCCGGGCGTCACACGCCCCAGCGCGGGATGGGGTGGCTGCCCATCGAGATGCAGACGTTCTTCATCTCGCAGAAGGTCTCCAGGCTGGCGTCGCCGCCCTCGCGGCCCACGCCCGAGTCCTTGATGCCGCCGAAGGGCTGGCGCAGGTCGCGCACGTTCTGGCTGTTGACGAAGACCATGCCGGCCTCGATGCCGCGCGCCAGCCGGTGGGCCTTGCCCACGTCCTGGGTCCAGACGTAGGAAGCCAGCCCGTAGCGGCTGTCGTTGGCCAGCCGCAGGCCCTCGTCCTCGTCGTCGAAGGGAATCAGGCAGACCACCGGACCGAAGATCTCTTCCTGCGCCACGCGCATGCGGTTGTCCACGCCGGTGAGCACGGTGGGTTGCACGAAGTTGCCCTTGGCCACGCGCGCCGGCAGCCCGGCCGGCACGCCGCCGCCGGCCGCCACCACGGCGCCTTCGCGGCGGCCGATCTCGATGTAGCCGGTGACCTTCTCCCAATGCTGGCGCGTGATCATCGAGCCTACGTTGGTGTCCGGGTCGCGCGGGTCGCCCACGATCAGGCGCGCGGCGCGCTCGGCGAACTCGCGGGCGAAGCGGTCGTAGATCGAGCGCTGCACGAAGACGCGCGAGCCGGCGGTGCAGCGTTCGCCGTTGATCGAGAAGATGGTGAACAGCGCCGCGTCCAGCGCGCGCTGCTGGTCGGCGTCCTCGAACACCAGCACGGGCGACTTGCCGCCCAGCTCCATCGACAGCCGCTTGATGCCGGCGCGTTCGGCGATGCGCTGGCCGGTGGCGGTGCCGCCTGTGAAGGAAATGGTGCGCACGTCGGGATGGCGCACCAGCGCGTCGCCGGCTTCCGAGCCATAGCCATGCACGATGTTGAGCACGCCCTTGGGCACGCCGGCCTCCAGCGCCAGCCGGCCGAGCCGGTCGGCGGTCATGGGCGACAGTTCCGACATCTTCAGCACCGCGGTGTTGCCCAGCGCCAGGCAAGGCGCCACCTTCCAGGTGGCCGTCATCAGCGGCACGTTCCAGGGCGAGATCAGCCCGCACACGCCCACCGGCTGCAGCAGCGTGTAGTTGAGCATGGTCGAATCGACCGGGAAGGTCTGGCCGTTGATGCGCGTGGCGACTTCGGAAAAGAAATAGAAGTTCTCGCTGGCGCGCGGGATCAGCTGCTTCGAGGTCTGGTGGATGGGCAGGCCGGTGTCGTCGGTCTCCAGTTCGGCCAGCTCGGGCACGTGGCGCTCGATCAGGTCGCCCAGGCGGCGCATGATGCGGGCGCGCTCCCTGGCCGGCAGGCCGGCCCACTTGGGAAAGGCTTCCTTGGCGGCGGCCACGGCCAGGGCGACTTCGCGTTCGCCGCCCAGGGCGACTTCGGCCAGCACCTCGCCAGTGGCGGGATTGATGTTTTCCAGCGCGGACGGGCTTTCGACGGGCTTGCCGTCGATCAGGTGAGGGATCATCACTGCGTTCTCTTGTTCGGGAGGGATGAGAAGGGGAATCGGCAAGCTCAGGCGCCGCGCGCGGCGATGGCGTCGATCTCGATCTTCAGGCCGGGCCGGCCCAGGTGGGAGATGCCGACCGTGGTGCGGCTGGGCGGGCGGTCGGGAAAGAACTCGCGGAACACCGCGTTCATGGCGGCGAACTCGCCGATCATGTCGGTCATGTGCACCGTCATCTGCAACACGCCATCGGCCTCGCAGCCGGAAGCGGCCAACAGGTCCAGCACGTTCTGCAGCGCCTGGCGCGTCTGGGCCTCGATGCCGGGCTCGAATTCGCGGGTGCCGGGCAGAAAGCCCACCTGACCCGAGACGAACACCAGGTCGCGCCAGACCACGGCGGGCGAGTGAGGCAGGCCGGCATCGCGGCCGATGAGCTGTTTTTCCATGGCGGCTTCCCCGGGGCGCGCGTCAGCCGGCCGAGCCGATCACGGCCACGACTTCGATCTCGACCTTCAGGCCGGGTCGGGCCAGATGGGCCACGCCCACGGTGGAGCGGGCCGGCGGCTGGTCGGGGAAGACGCGCTTGAACACCGCGTTCATCGCCTGGAAGTCGGCGTCCATGTCGGTCATAAAGACGGTGGCCTTGGCCACGTCGGCCATGCGGCCGCCGGCGGCCTCGATCACGGACTGGATGTTGCGGAAGGCCAGCTCGGTCTGCTCGGTGATGTCGTCCGAGAAGGCGCGCGTGACGGGATCGGAGCCGGTATGGCCCGATACGAACAGCAGGCGGTCGACCTGGATGGCGGGCGAGTACGGCCGGTGCGGCAGCAGGCCGGTGGGCGGGACGATGACGTGTCGGTTCATGGCGGAAATCCTGCGGGCGGGGCGGGTCAGTCGATATAGGTGGGGATGGCGCGGGTGATCGGCTCGGACACCGGCTGCGGGCTGCCGTCGGCCAGCGCGGCCACGGTCATGGATTCCTCGTACCAGCGGCGCGGCGGCGGCGGACCCCACAGGCTCTGGCGGCGCGGGTTGTCCAGTTCCCAGCGCTTGGGCGCCTGGTCGCGGTCCACGGTCAGGTAGTCGCCGGTGTAGAGCTCGAAGCGGTTGCCGTCGGGGTCGCGCACATAGACGAACAGTGCGTTGGAAATGCCGTGGCGGGCCGGGCCGCGCTCGATGTTGTCGGCGTAGCCGGCGGCGGCCAGCGCGTCGCAGGCGCGGATCACGCCCATGGGCTCCATCAGCGAGAAGCCCGCGTGGTGCACGCTCGGGCCCTTGCCCGTCATCACGGCGATGTCGTGGATGGTGGCCTTGCGGTACAGCCAGCTGGCCCACACGCGTTCCTCGGGCGGGGCCGAGGCGGTGAATTCGGAGCAGTAGAAGCCCAGCTCGCGCGTGTACCAGTCGAAGCCGGCCTGCGCGTCGGGCATCAGCACGTTCAGGTGATCGAGCCGGGTGGGGCAGCCGTGGCGGTGCAGATGGTATTGCTGCAGCAGCCAGGGCGCCTGTTCCATGTGCGCGTAGTACTCGACCTGGAAGCCGAACGGATCCTGCACGCGCAGCGCGCGGCCCTGGCCGCGTTCCTCGCCGGCCGCCAGCCAGCGCATGGGCAGGCCCAGGCCGGCGAACTTGTGCGCCAGGCGGTCCAGGTCTTCCGCGCAGGAAACGCGGAAGCTGAAATGGCCGATGCCGGGAGAGGGCGAGCGCGTCAGCACCACGCTGTGATGCTCGCGGTCCTCGATGGCGCGCAGGTAGACGTGGTCGGCGTCGGACTCGGTCTCGAACAGGCCCACCACATCCACGTAGAAGTCGCGGGCGCGGGCCAGGTCCGAGACCAGGTACTCGATATGGCCCAGCCGCAGGATGTTGAAGTCGGGCTTGCCCGGCGTGTAGTCGATCATTTCCTGTCTCCGTCCGGGGCGCGCGTCTCGGCCCGATTCATGTTGATGACATTCTGTGCGCCGGGGCCGCGCGGCGTCTGTATCGCGGGATACATGCGGGGCATGGCTTACTCCTGCTCCGGCGCGATGCGCACGGGAAAGCGCGTTTCCATCCAACGGCCCATCGCCAGCAGGCGGTCCTCGCGGTACTTGGGCGCGACCCATTGCACGCCAGCCGGCAGCGCGGCGCCCTGCGCCCAGACCGGATAGGACAGGGCCGGAACCTGCGCGCTGTTGAACGCGGGCGTGTAGGGATTCCAGGACATCCAGTCGGCGCCCGGCTGGTCCTGCGGCACGTCGCGCCCGGCCTCGAAGGCGCACAACGGCACGGTGGGCAGCAGCAGCAGGTCGACCCGCGCGTGCAGGGCGGCCAGCTCGTTGGCGTAGCGGTCGCGCTGCTGGCAGATCGCGTGATAGCGCGAGATCGGCCAGTCGTCCACGCCTTGCACGAAGGCCAGCAGCCCGGGGTCGAGCCGGCCATGCTGCTCGGGCGCGATGGCGCGCACGGCGGCCGCGCAGCCCAGCCGGTACAGGTCCTGGCCGACCTGCGAGGCGGCCTCGATGTCGTAGTCGACTTCGGTCACGTCGAAGCCGTCGGCGCGCAGCGCGGCCAGCGTCTCGTCCAACGCGGCGCGCACCGGCGCGGCGCTGCGTGGGCCCCAGCGCCGGGGCGACAGCAGGCCGATGCGGGGGCGCGCGGCCGGGGCGTCGGCGCCGCCGTCCTCGCCCAGGTTGGAGGTCCAGTCCAGCGGCGAGGCGCCGCGCGTGGCCAGATAGGCTTCCTGCAGCTCGTCCATGCCGGCGGCGATGGGGCCGGTGTGCACGATGTTCGCGAAGGCGCTGGGCAGGGGCGACAGGGGGATGCGCCCGTGCGTGGGCTTCAGGCCGATGGTGCCGGTGAAGGCGGCCGGGATGCGGATCGAGCCGCCCGCGTCGCTGCCCATGGACAGGCGCACCACGCCGGCGGCCACGGCCGCCGCGCAGCCGCCGCTGCTGCCGCCGGGCGTGAGCGACGGGTTCCACGGATTGCGGGTGATGCCGAAGGCCGGACTGTCGGTGATGCCTTTCCAGTTGAATTCCGGAGCGCGGGTCTTGCCCAGCAGCACGGCGCCGGCATCGGCCAGCCGCTGCACGAACACGGTATGAGCCGCCGCCGGTTCGGCCGACGTGAGCGCCGAACCGCGCCGCGTGGGCCAGCCGCGCACGGCGGCGAATTCTTTGATGGCCACCGGCATGCCGTCCAGCGGTCCGAGCGCCGCGCCCTGGCGCCAGCGTTTCTCGGATTCTCGCGCGCCGGCCAGCGCGCCGGCGCGGTCCAGCAGCGCGAAGGCGTTGATGATCGGATCGGCGCGTTCGGCGTGCTCCAGCGCGCTGCGCGCCACGTCCACGGGCGAGACCTCGCCCAGGCGGTACAGTTCGCGCAGGCGCGGCCAAGGGGTTTGATGCAGCATGATCAGTCTCCGGGTTCGGAATTGCCTCAGGCGGCGCAGGCGCCGAGATAGCTGGCCAGCAGGTCGGGATCCTGCGCCAGTTCGGCCCCGCTGCCTTGCTTGACGATGCGGCCCAGCTCGATCAGGTAGGCCAGGTCGGCGCTCTTGAGCGCGATGCGCGCGTTCTGCTCGACCAGGATCACGGTCAGGCCCTCGCGCCGGCGCAGGTCCACCACCACGTCCATGATCTGCTGCACGATCAGCGGCGCCAGGCCGATGGACGGCTCGTCCAGCAGCAGCACGCGCGGATGGGCGATCAGGGCGCGGCCGATGGCGACCATCTGCTGCTCGCCGCCGGACAGCGTGCCGGCCAGCTGCTCGCGCCGCTGCGCCAATACCGGGAACAGCGCGTAGACGCGTTCCAGCTCGCGCGCGAAATCGGTGCGGCGGCGGAAGGCGTAGGCGCCCAGGCGCAGGTTGTCCTCCACCTTCATCGAGGCGAACAGCGAGCGCTTCTCCGGCACCAGGCACATGCCGCGCCGCACGCGCTCTTCGACCGGCGTGTTGCCCAGGGGCTGGCCCTGCAGCAGCACCTGGCCGGCGCGCGCGGGCAGGGCGCCCATCAGCGCCTTGAGCAGGGTGGTCTTGCCGGCGCCGTTGGCGCCGATCAGCGACACCAGCGTGCCCTGCGGCACGTCGAAACTGACGCCGTGCAGCGCATCCACCTGGCCGTAGCTGACCGCCAGGTCCCTCACTTCGATCGCGTTCATGCCTCGGCTCCGAGATAGGCGGCCACCACGGCCGGGTTGCGCTGCACCTCCTGTCGTTCGCCCTGCGCCAGCAGCGCGCCGTAGTTCAGGACGAACAGGTAGTCCACGCAGCCCATGACGAGTTCCATGTCGTGTTCGACCAGCAGCACGGCCATGCCTTGTTCATCGCGCAGCTTGCGCATCAGCTGCACCAGCACGGCCTTTTCCGGGCCGCGCAGGCCCGCCGCCGGCTCGTCCAGCAGCAGCACGCCGGGCCGTGCCATCAGGGCGCGCGCCACCTCGACCAGCCGCTGGCTGCCCAGCGTCAGGCTGGCGGCCGGGCGCAACGCCTCGTCCGCCAGGCCGACCAACTCCAGCGCGGCGCGCGCCTCGCGCGCCAGGCGCCGTTCCTCGGCCCGGTCCAGGCCCAGCGCGGCCGACAGCAGCCCGGCCTTGCCCTGGATGTGGCCGCCGATCAGCACGTTGTCCAGCACCGTCAGTTCCGGCACCAGCTGCACGTGCTGGAAGCTGCGCGCCACGCCGCGCCGCACCACCTCGTGCGCGCGCGCCGGCAGCGCCGCGCCGTCCAGCGAGACCTGTCCGCCGCTGGCCGGCAGAACCGCGGTCATCACGTTGAACAGGGTGGACTTGCCGGCGCCGTTCGGGCCGATCAGGCCGGTGATGCGTCCGGGCGGAATGTCCAGCGTTACGTCCTTGAGCGCCTGCAGCCCGCCGAAGCGCTTGTGCACGGCGTCCACGCTCAGGCGCTGGCCAGCTGTGACCGGGCGCGGCGCGGGGTCGGCCTCGCCGGCGGCGGCGGGCCGCGCCGGTGGTTTCAGCCGCACCCAGGTCAGCAGCCCGTTGGGCCAGCGCAGCAGCGCCACGATCAGGATCAGGCCGAACAGCATGGTCTCCATCTGGCCGGGGATGCCCAGCAGGTTGGCGATCAGGTACTGCGCGCCCAGCTCGATCGCGGTATAGGCCAGCACGCCCAGCAGCGGGCCCAGCGGATGCAGGCAGCCGCCCAGCACGACCATGATGAGCAGGTTGAACGAGGCGCTGATGGAGAACGAGGTCGGGCTCAGGAAGCTCATGTAGAAGGCGTACAGTCCGCCCGCCAGCGCCGCCAGCGCGGCCGACAGCACGAAGATGCGGATCTTGGCGGCGGCCACGTCCACGCCGAAGGCCGCGGCCATGGTCGGGCTGGACTTGATGGCGCGCGCGGCCCGGCCCATGCGGCCGCGATAGATCCGGCAGTAGGCGATGTAGGCCAGCCCCACGGCGGCCCAGGCCAGCGCGCCCATGGCGCGGGTGCCGAACTCCATGCCCAGCACGCGCAGCGGCGGGATGTTGGACAGGCCGGAAGCGCCGCCGGTGACTTCGATGGCCGCCACGAAGCAGACGTAGGCGGCGATGCCCCAGGCCAGCGTGGCCAGCGGCAGGTAGTGGCCGCGCAGGCGCAGCGTGAGCCGACCGATCACGTAGGCCAGCGCCGCGCAGGCGGCCACGGCCAGCAGGATGGCCAGCGGCGGCGGTACGCCATAGTCGCGCGCCAGGATGGCCGAGGCGTAGGCGCCGCCGCCCAGGAAGGCGGCGTGGCCCAGCGACAGCTGGCCGGCGGCCAGCAGGAAGGCCAGGCCCAGGCAGACCAGGGCGTTGGTGCCGGCCAGCGTCATCAGGCCCACGTAGTAGGTCGGCAGCAGCAAGATCAGCGCGGCGACCGCGAGGGCCGCGCCGGGAAGTAGCAGTTTTTCGGGTTTCATCGGCGGGAGCGCTTGCGCGTGTTCAATGTTCGTCCAGGTCGGCGCCGGCGCGGCTGTTGCGCCAGAGCAGGATGGGGATCACCATCGCGAACACCAGCGCGTCGCGGTAGGAACTGCTGAGGAAGGAGGCGAAGGACTCCAGCACGCCGACGATGAAGACGCCGGCCACCGACAGCGGGTAGTTCACCAGCCCGCCCATCGCCGCGCCCACGAAGCCCTTGAGCCCGACGACGAAGCCCATCTCGTAGTGCGCCGTCACCAGCGGGGCCAGCAGCATGCCGCTGGCGCCGGACAGCGCGGCCGCCAGGAAGTAGCTGAGCCGGCCCGCCATCACCACGGGGATGCCGCAGTACTGCGCGCCTTCCCGGTTGACCGAGGCCGCGCGCAGGGCCTTGCCGGTCAGGGTGCAGCGGAAGAACAGGTACAGCGCCAGGGCGGCCGCCAGCGAGAAGGCCATGATGAACAGCGACTGCGCCGCGATGTCGACGCCGGCCAGTTCCAGGCGCGCCTCGCTGATGGGCGGCACGGCGCGCGGGTCGGCGCCCCACAGCAGCAGCGCGAGCGGATGCATGATCATGGACACGCCCACGCCGATGATCACCAGCACGACCGTGGAATTGGCCGGGTTGGGTTCGACCGTCAGCCGGTAGACGATGGGGCCGAGCGCGGCCACCAGCGCCAGCGAGGCCAGCATCTGCAGCAGCGGCGAGGGCACGCGCCAGGCCAGCGCCGCCAGCGCGGCCAGCGCCGCGCCCGCCGCCAGGTAGGACGCCAGCGGGCGCAGCAGCGAGCGGCCGTTGGCTCGCGCCCGCAGCAGGTCCAGCAGCAGGCAGGCGGTGCCGCCCGCCGCCACCACGTAGACCACGGGCGCCAGCGTGCCTTCGACGAAGCTGGCCAGCGTCAGCGCGCCGAAGGTCACGTACTCGCCTTGCGCGATGTTGACCACGCGCGTGGTGGTGTAGACCAGCACCAGGCTCAGGCCGACCAGCGTGTACACCGCGCCGTTGGTCAGGCCGTCCGTCGCCAGGAACAGGGTAGTGGTGAGATCCATCCCTACTCACCCAGCAGTTCGAACTTGCCGTCCTTGACCGTCACCAGGAAGGTGCTGCGCCGGTCCAGGCCCAGGTGGTCGGTCGGGCTGTAGCTGAACAGGCCGTTGACGCCGCGATACTCGCGCGTCGCCTCGATGGCGTCGCGCAGCGCCTGACGGGCCTGCGTCAGGTCGCCGGCCTTGCCGGCGGCCACCACCTGGCGATAGGCCAGCAGCGGGATCTGCACCGTGTCGTAGGCCTGGGCCGCGAACATGTCGGTCTTGCCGGCGCCGTACTTGCCGTCATAGGCCTGCACGAACGCCGCGATGCCGGACTTGAGCGGATGGTCGTCGGGCAGCTGGCGATATACGGGCAGGGCCGAGGTGCCGACCAGCGCGCCTTCGACCGCCTTCTTGCCGACCGCCATGAAGGCCGGCGTGGCCGAGCCGGCGCCATGCAGCACCGGACCCTTGTAGCCGACGCGGCGCAGCGTCTCGGTGGCCAGCGCGGACGAGGGCGGGATGGCGTGGAAATAGACCGCGTCGGGTTTCTTCTGCGACACGCGCAGCGCCTGCGGCGTGAAGTTGGTGTCGCCGCGCGAGAAGCGCTCGGCGGCGACGATCTCCAGGCCCTTGCGCGTGGCGATCTGCTTGAACTCGACCCAGCCGCCCTCGCCGTAGGAGTCCTCCAGGCCCATGAAGGCCACCTGCTTCCAGCCCTGCTTGACCATGTAGTCGACGGTGTGGTCGATCATCAGGCGGTCGGTCAACGGCGTCTTGAAGGTGTAGCGGTGGGCGTCGGCCGGCTCGATGACCGAGGCCGCCGCGGCCAGCGACAGGTTGGGCACGCGCTCTTCCTCGATCACCTTGTTCACCGCCAGCGAGGCCGGCGTGGTGGTGCAGCAGATGACCAGGTGGACGCGATCTTCCTGGATCAGCTTGCGCGTCGCGTTGACGGCGCGCGCCGGGTCGGAGCCGTCGTCGTACTTGATGAAGCTGACGCGGAACGGCAGGCTGGCGTCGGCGGCCGTGCGTTCCTCCATCAGGTTGATGGCGGCCACCGCGCCGGTGGCGATGGCCGAGGCGCCGCCCGTGACCGAGCTGACCACGCCGATCCGCAGTTCGGGCCGGTCGTCGGCCTGCGCGGCCGTGGCCAGGAACAGGCCCGCGCACGCGAGGCCGGCCAGCAAGGGATTGAATCTGCTCATCTATAGCTCCCGTAGAGGACAAGACAGGACGCCGGCGCATGCGCGGGCCTGGTTGAGAGCTAGTCTGGCAGGGGCGGGCGGGGCGCGGATGTATCCTGCGATACAAACCGCGGCCGTGGGGAGTTGGGGTTTTCCTGGGCTGCGCGTCTAGCGCGCGGGCGTCTTCAGCGCCTGGTCCAGGCGCGCGAACAGGTCCTGGTAGGCGGCGGCGTCGGTGACGACGCGGCTCTTGGCGTCGCCATTGCTGTCCCAGATCGTGCTGTTCAGGCCGATCCAGACGCGCGCCTGGGCGCCGTCGCGGCGGATGACGAGCTGGGCGTAGGTGCTCTGGTGGTCCGGCTTGGCGCCGTAGGCCAGGCCCTGCGACTTGAGCAGGCCGCGCAGCGCCTCGCGGCTGCGGCCGACCAGCTTCTGGTGGCGTTCGCCGGTGACGATGTCGGTGGCGGCGTCGCCGGCCACCTGTTCATAGCCGGCGGCCTTCAAGGCCGCCGCGCAGGCGTCGCGCAGTTGCGCGGCGTCGGACGCGGGATAGGCGCGCACGCGCACCTGGTCCACGGCGGCGCGCTCGGCCGGCGTCAATTCGATCGTGGTTTGCTTGGAGCTGTAGCGCAGCATGCTGCCGCCCGCGCCGGTGACGCGTTCCGGGGGCTTGGCCGGTTTGGGCGTGCCGGAGCAGGCGCCCAGCAGCGCAATGCAGGCGAGCGGCAGGAGCCGGGAACAGCGGGAGCGCGGCAGGACGGCCATGGAGTCGGAACGCTTGCAACGAGGCGCCAGCGGGTGGCGGGATCAGGCGAAACCGGCCGATCGTAGCACCGGCCGGCGTCGACGGCGGGCTCAATGCCGGCGGTCGGGTTCGCCCCCGTCCTCCCAGCCGCCGCCCAGCGCCAGGAACACGGCGATCTGGTCGCTGCTGAGTTCGGCCCGGGCCGCCGCCAGCGCGCTTTCGTTGGCGGCCAGCGTGCGTTCGGCGTCCAGCACCGTCAGGTAGTCGGTCTTGCCGTATTGGAACAGCTGGCGCGCCTGGCTGGCGGCCTGGGCGCTCTGCTCGCGCGCCGCTTGCAGCGCGCTTTCGCGGTCGAGCTGGCGCGCATAGACGGTCAGCGCGCTTTCCGTTTCGCGCAGTGCGTTGAGCACGGCGGCGTCGAAGCGGGCGGCGGCGGCCTTGGTGCCGGCCTCGGCCTGGGCGATGCGGGCCTGGGCGGCGCCGGTGTTGGGAATGGTCCAGGAGATCAGCGGCCCGATGCTCCAGCTGAAGGTGCCGCGGTCGCCGAACATGGCCGCGGGGCCGCCGGACGCGCCGGACAGGCCCAGCGAGATCTTGGGGTACAGGTCGGCCGTGGCCACGCCGATGCGGGCGGTGGCGGCGGCCAGGCTGCGTTCGGCCTGGCGGATGTCGGGACGGCGACGCAGCAGCGCGGCGCCGTCGCCCACCGGAATGGTCTGGGTCAGGCGCGGCGCCGTGGCGCATTGCAGCAGGCTGGCGGGAATTTGCGCCGGCGTGCGGCCGGTCAGCGCCGCCAGCCGGTACAGCGCGGTGCGCTGCTGGGCCTGGAACGGCGGCAGGTTGGCCTGCAGCTGTTGCAGCTGGCCGCGGGCGCGGGTCACGTCCAGCGCGGTGCCGCGTCCGGCGCGTTGCAGGCGCTCGACGGCGTCCAGCGAGGCTGTCTGCACCTCGACCGAATGCCGGGCGGACGCCAGCTGCATGCCGGCGGCGCACATGTTGGCATAGGCGCGGGCGGTCTCGGCGGCCACGGTGACGCGGGTCGCGTCATAGGCGGCGCGGGCGGCCTGCTCGTCGCCGCTTGCGGCTTCCACCGCGCGGCGGATCTGGCCGAACAGGTCCAGCTGGTACGACACGCTGGCGCCGGCCGAGTAGGACCAGCGGCTGGGGGGATCGACGCCCGGCTGCAGCTCCTGCAGGCCGGAAACGTGGCCGAAGGTGGGCGAAGCGTTGACGCCGACGCTGGGCTGCTGCTGGGCCTGGGCTTCGCGGGTGGCGGCTTGCGCGCGTTCCAGATTGGCGGCGGCCACGCGCAGGTCGGTATTGGCGGCCAGCGCCTGTTCCACCAGTCCGTCCAGCGCCGGGTCGTCGTACAGCCGCCACCAGCGTCCGGGCGGAGCGTCCTGCCGGTAGGCCGCCTCATGCGACTCCAGGAAGGGCGCCTGCGCGTCCGGTCGCTGGATGGCGGCGTCGGCGGGCGTCCGGTAGTCCGGACCCACGGCGGCGCAGCCCGCCAGCGCGGCGGTCAGCATCAGCGGAAGGAAATGGCGGGTATTCATGACGGTTGCGGCAAGACGTGTGGAGACGGAGGGCGGGTGAGCGGGGATCAGGAGTGGCGCGGCGCGCCGTCGTCCCGCGCGGTCTCCGGCGGGTTGACGGACACGGTGGCGGTCTGGCCGGCCACCAGGCGCACGCCCTCGGGCACCTGGTCGATCTTCACGCGCACCGGGATGCGCTGCGCCAGCCGCACCCAGTTGAAGGTGGGGTTGACGTTGGGCAGCAGGTTGGCGCCGGTGCTGCGGTCGCGGTCGGCGATGCCTAGCGCGATGCTTTCCACATGGCCATGGATGCGGCGGTCGTCGCCCATCAGCGTCACGGTCACGGGGTCGCCTTCGTGGATGCGGGGCAGCTTGGTTTCCTCGAAATAGCCTTCGATGTAGAACGAGCCGGAATCCACCAGCGCCATCACGCCACGGCCGGCGGTGGCGTAGGCGCCGGCGCGCAGGTCCAGGTTGGTGACGCGGCCGTCGGTGGCGGCCAGCACGCGGCTGCGCTCCAGGTTCAGGCGCGCGCTGTTCAGCTGCACCTCGGCCTGGGCCAGCGCGGCCTCGGTCTGTTGCAGCTTGGTCTGGCTCTGTTCCAGGGCTTCCGCCGCGACCAGCTGGCCCAGCGCGCGGTTGCGCTTGGCGTCACGCAGCGCCTGTTCGCGCGCCACCTGCTGCGAGCGCACCGAGGCCTGGGCCTGGTCGTAGGCGAGCTGGAAGCGGGCGCGGTCGATCTCGAACAGCACGTCGCCGGCCTTCACGTCCTGGTTGTCGTGCACCGGCACGTCGGTGACCAGGCCGGACACATCCGGCGCGACCTGCACCACATAGGCCTTGACGCGGCCGTCGCGGGTCCAGGGTTCAATTTCGTAATGCACCCAGAGCTGCCAGCCGGCCGCGACGGCGGCGGCCACGACGGCGGCCGTCAGCGCGAACTTGCCGATGGCGGCGGGGCGCAGGGCGTTGGGGATCTTCATGCGAGTCTCTGGAAAATATAGGGAGATATCAGGGTGACGCCGTAAAGCAGCACCACGAACAGCGCGAGGTCGAACAGCGCCGGGTGCCACACCAGCCGGTACAGGCCGGCCCGGGCCAGCAGCCGGCGCAGGGCCCAGGCCACGCCCAGCGTGACCACGCCCAGCACCAGCAGCCAGGGAAAGTAAATGCCGTACAGGTTGAATTCGCCGATCATGATGCGTGGCCCTCCAGGTGGGGATGGGCGGGTTGGTACTCGGGCGCGTCGGGGAAGAAGGCGCGGCGGATGCCCACCAGCGCCACCACCGCGCGGTCGCGCGCGGGCCGGCGGGCGCGCCCGCCACGCCGGCCAGCGCGCGGTCGATCTGCGCCAGGAATTCCGGCGTCTTCTGGCCGCCGCGCCAGGACGAGCGATCGCGGAAGTAGCGCGCCAGTCCGTCGAGCACGGGGCGCAGCACCGGTTCGGCCATGGGCAGGTGGCGGCGCGCGCGCTGCAGTTCGGTGATGTCGCGGCCCACGCGCAGGTCCTTGAGCGCGTCGGCGGCCATCACGTCGTCGGGGCGCTTGGCCAGCGCCAGGCGCGGTTGCAGCAGGCCGATGCGGTCCAGCATGCGCGCCGCGTAGCCGTGGCGGGCCTGGGTGCGCGGCGAGGCCGCCAGCGCCGCCAGGTCGCGCCAGTTGGCGGCCTGGATGCGGCGCGCGCTCCAGTCGGCGCTGACAGTGCGGAAGATGGCGGCGATCACCGCCGCCAGGCCCACGCCCATGATCTGCGCGACCTGCGTGTCGATGAACGAGACCAGGTCGGCGGTGTTGGTGTCGTGCAGCGCCATGGTGCCGACGAAGCCGAACAGCACCGCCATGGCCTTGCCGGCGGAGGCCGGGCGGGCGATGAACACGCCGATCACGAAGGCGGTGGGCAGCATCGAGAGCGCCAGCATCTCGAAGGAATGGATCGCGGGCATGATGCCCAGCAGGTACAGCGCCGACAGCGGGATCGAATACACCGTGTAGGTCAGGAATTGCATGATGCCCGGCACGGGATTGTCCTGCGAGGCGAAGAAGCAGCTGAAGATGGCGGCCATGAGCGCAGCGGTGGCGCCGTTGCTCCAGGCCGTGCCGATCCAGAACGCGCAGCAGGCGGCGATGGCCAGGCCGGCGGCGGCGGCCGACAGCAGCGCCATGCCGTGGTCGCGGTGCAGCGGGCGGCGCTGCGCGTCCAGGTGGCGCGGCGCGCGTCGCGCGGCGCCGTTCAGCCCGGCGCGGATCTCGCGCCGCAGCGTCAGGCATTCGTCATAGCCGTCGATCAGCTCGCGCAGCCGGGTCATCAGGCTGGCCAGCAGCGCGTCGCGCCAGCTGGAGCGGCTGTCGATGGCCGGCGTCAGCCGGACGGCGGCCGCGCGCAGCCGCAGCGCGGTGGCATGGGTGGCGCGCGGACCGGCGTCGATCCATTTGGAAATGCTGGCCAGCAGGCGCGTGACGTTCTCGGGCAGCGGCTGGCCGTCGGCCTGCAGGGCGCGCATGCGGTCCTCGACGGCCGAGACGATGGGCGTCAGCGCCGCGACGCGGTCCTGCATGGCGCGCACCGCGCCGGCGGTCCAGCGCAGGTTGCTGGTGTCGAACGGCACGTGGGTCGACAGCAGGCGCAGCTGGGTGATGTCGTTGGCCAGGGTGCGGCGGTCCTTGTCGGACTTGCCGGCGTCGCCGCCGGCCAGGATGTCTTGCATCCAGAGCCGGGCGTCGCGCACGGCCTTGTCCAGCAGCAGCGTCAGCGCCGGCGCCAGGCCGCGCGGCAGCACCACGCTGTGGACCAGCGTGGCGCAGACGATGCCCAGCGCGATTTCCTCGACGCGGGCCAGCGCGGTGTCGAACACCAGCGTGGGCTCGGAGACGGACGGGAAACCGATCATGGCGGCGGTGTAGCCGGCCAGCATGAACAGATAGGAGCGCGGCGTGCGGTCCAGCACCGACATATACAGGCAGGCGCCGACCCACAGGGCCATGGCGGCGGTCATCACCACGGGCGAGTTGGACAGGCGCGGCACCATGTAGACCGTCATGGCCGAGCCGACGAAAGTGCCGACCAGCCGGTACAGCGCCTTGGAGCGCACCGCGCCGGACCAGGGCTGCGACACGATGTAGGCCGTGGTCATGGCCCAGAACGGACGCGGCAGGCCCATGCTGTACGACAGATAGAGCGCCAGCATCGCGCCCGCGTAGCTCTTGAGCGAGAACACGGCTTCGCGGACATTGGGCAGCGCCGGCAGCTTCATGGCCGATAGTCCTCCTGCGCGCCGGCGGCGCTGCGGCCCAGCGCGGCCTTGAGCGCCTCGGACACGCGCAGGCAGGCTTGCAGATCGTCTTCGCTGATGCCGTCGAACAGGCGCCGGCGCAGCGCGACCAGCACGTCCTCGACCTGGGCGCGCAGCGCCTGGCCGGCCTCGGTCAGGTGCAGGGTCTTGGCGCGGCGGTCATGCGGGTCTTCGCGCCGTTCCATCAGGCCGGCGGCGACCAGCTGGTCCAGCACGCGCACCAGGGAAGGGCCTTCCACGCCCAGCGCCTCGGCCAGCGCGCCCTGGCGCACGCCGTCGCCCAGGCGGCCGGCGAGGATGACGGGCCAGGCGGTGGCCTGGGACAGGCCGTAGTCGGCCAGCGCCTTGTCGGCGGCGCCGCGATAGGCGCGCGACAGCACCATGAGATTTGCGGTGGTGGCCATGAGCAGGGAGTCGGAAGGCGTGTTCATGAATTAGATTGTATCCTATCTATTAGCTTACTAATAAATGAAAATGAACGATATCTCCATGAATTTTTTCAATCGGGACGATCGGAGGCGGGCTTTCCATGGATGGAAAGCCGGGAGGCGGGAGCGGGAAGGAGGGAGCGCCGGCCCGGATCAGGCCGGCGCGCGGCCGTCAGCCGTTGCAGTCGGCCCAGCAGTTGGGCGTTTCGTACAGGCGCACGCGGGTCAGGCGCAGCTCGGCGCCATAGTGGCCGTGATAGTGCGGCGCCAGCGTCTCGAACACGATGGCGGCCAGGTTCTCGGCCGTGGGGATGCGGTCCAGCACCACGGTCTTATGGCCGGGCAGGGTGTCCAGGAAGCCGCGCACGGCGGCGTCGCCCTCATAGACCAGGAAGGCGTGGTCCCAGACGTCGACGATGTGCTGCTTGGCGATCTGCTTGATTTCGGAGAAATCCATCAGCATGCCGTTGTCGGACTCGCCGGGCGCCTGCACCACGTCGCCGGTCAGGGTGATTTCCAGCACATAGCGGTGGCCGTGCAGGTTGCGGCATTGGCTGCGGTGATCGGGAATGCGGTGGCCGGCGTCGAATTCCAGCCTGCGGGTCACGGAGATCATTGCGCGCTCCGCGAAGCGTAGGGGTGAATCATGGAATGCCTATGTATTTATGCGTTTGCAGACTGAGCCGCCATTGCGGATGCTGCGTACAGTATTGGACGGCCCGTTCGGTATTCGCCACGCGGGCGGGACCATCCATGGGTTGCAGGAAGAAATGCTCGAAATCCAGGTGCGCGAAGCGTTCGGGCAGCGCATTGGCTTGCGGATAGACCAGCTTGAGTTCGTTGCCGCGTTCCAGCACCACAGGCGCCGTGCCCTTGGGGCTGACGCAGATCCAATCGATGCCGGCTGGCGCGGGCATCGTGCCGTTGGTCTCGATGGCCACCGTGAAGCCGCGCGCGTGCACCTCGGCCAGCAGGGCCTCGTCCAGCTGCAGCAGCGGCTCGCCGCCGGTGAAGACCACGTAGCGCCGTTCCGCGCCGGGGCCCCAGGCCGCGGCGATGGCGTCGGCCAGCGCCTGCGCCGTGGTGAACTTGCCGCCACCTTCGCCATCGGTACCGATGAAGTCGGTATCGCAGAAGGTGCAGGCGGCGCTGGCGCGGTCGCTTTCGCGGCCGGTCCAGAGATTGCAGCCCGCGAACCGGCAGAACACCGCCGCGCGGCCGGCGTGGGCGCCTTCGCCCTGCAGCGTCTTGAAAATCTCTTTGGCGGAATAAGTCATGGGATGCCGGGATTCGGGCAAAAGCGGACTATTTTAGCGCTCCCGGCAAAGCCGTGCCGGGCCTTGGCGTAGACTTGGCGCCCATGTTTCATATCCAAGATTCCCTGTACCTGGACGAGCGCGAGCTTGTGTTCACGATGATCCGCGCCCAGGGCGCGGGCGGGCAGAACGTCAACAAGGTGTCCAGCGCCGTGCATCTGCGCTTCGATGTGCGTGCCTCCAGCCTGCCGGCCGAGGTTCAGGACGCGCTGTGCGCGCTCAACGACCACCGCGTCTCCAAGGATGGCGTCATCGTCATCAAGTCACAGGCGTTCCGCAGCCAGGAAAAGAACCGCGCCGAGGCGATCGAGCGCCTGATCGCCATGGTGCGCGCGGCGGCGCGCACGGAAAAGCCGCGCCGGCCGACGCGGCCCACCCGCGCCTCGCAGCGCCGGCGCGTGCAGCGCAAGGTGCTGCATGGCGAGGTCAAGCGGCTGCGCGGCAGGGTGGGCGATGAATGAAGGAGCACGGCTCGCGGCTTCCGGGCGGCATCGCGTCGACGAGGCGGAGCTGGCGCGCGAATGCGGCGAGTATCCCCACTCGTCGCGGGGGCATGAGCATATATCGAGCTTTAACGATATATGATTCGATAAATTGCGATATTTGAATATGAACCCGGATCCTTCGAATTCCGTTTCCGCCGGCGACGACCCAACCGTCAACGCCGACGCCATCCTCAAGGCGCTCGCCAACCCGGTGCGCCGCGAGATCCTGGCGTGGCTGAAGGATCCCAAGGCGTATTTCGAGGAACGCCCGGGCCATACCTTCGAGCATGGCGTCTGCGCCGGCCACATCGACGGCCGCTGCGGACTGTCCCAGTCGACGGTGTCCACGCATCTGGCCGTGCTGCAGCGCGCCGGCCTGATCACGGCCACCAAGGTCGGGCAATGGGTGTTCTTCCGTCGCAACGAAGCCCTGATCGCCGCATTCCTGCGGCAACTGAACCAGGACATGTAGCGCCGTCCGTTCAGCAACGCCCCGGCAGGCGCCGGGGCAAGAGGAAGTCGCATGAGCCTATTGTTCGAACCCCTGGTCCTGGGAGACCTGACCCTGCCCAACCGCGTCATCATGGCGCCGCTGACGCGCATGCACGCCAGCCCCGGGCGCGTGCCCAATGCGCTGATGGCCGAGTACTACACGCAGCGCGCCGGCGCGGGCCTGATCCTGTCGGAAGCCACCGCCGTGACGCCGCAGGGCGTGGGCTATGCCGACACGCCGGGCCTGTGGACGCCCGAGCAGGTGCAGGGCTGGCGCCAGGTCACCGCCGCCGTGCACGCGGCCGGCGGCCGCATCTTCGCGCAGCTCTGGCACGTGGGCCGCATCTCGGACCCCATGTTCCTGGACGGCCAGTTGCCGGTGGCGCCCAGCGCCCTGGCGGCGCGCGGCCACGTCAGCCACGTGCGTCCGCAGCGCGCCTACGTGACGCCGCGCGCGCTGGAAACGGCGGAACTGCCCGGCGTGATCCAGGCCTACCGGCTGGGCGCGCAGATGGCGCAGGAAGCGGGTTTCGACGGCGTGGAGGTGCATGCGGCCAACGGCTACCTGCTGGACCAGTTCCTGCAGGACAGCACCAATCTGCGCAACGACGATTACGGCGGCCCGGTGGAGAACCGCGCGCGCCTGCTGCTGGAAGCGACCGACGCCTGCGTCGGCGTCTGGGGCGCGGGCCGCGTGGGCGTGCACCTGTCGCCGCGCGGCGATATCCATACCATGGGCGATTCGGACCGCGCCGGCACCTTCGGCTACGTGGCGTCCGAACTCGGCCGGCGCCGCATCGCGTTCCTGTGCGTGCGCGAGCATGAGGCGCCCGACAGCATCGGCCCCGCGCTCAAGGCGGCCTTTGGCGGCGCCTACATCGCCAACGAAGGCTTTACGCGTGAGTCCGCCGAGGCCGCGATCGCCGCCGGCCGCGCCGACGCGGTGGCATTCGGCGTGCAGTACATCGCCAATCCGGACCTGGCGCGGCGTTTCGCGCTGAAGGCGCCGCTGAACCGGCCCAACCCCGCCACGTTCTACGCGCCGGGCCCCGGCGGCTACACGGACTATCCGGCGCTGGCCTGAGGCCGGAGCGCCGGGCGCGCGGCGCGCATGGGCGCGTCCGCGCCGCCGGCTGCGGCGCGTCCTAGAATGCCGCGCGCATGGGATAGGTGTACAGGCCGAAGTGCGCGGTGTTCAGCGCCAGGTGCGCCAGCACCGCCGCCGCCAGGCCGCCGTGGCGGTAGGCCAGGCCGTAGGCGGCCCCCGCCAGGCCCGCCAGCAGCATCCATTGCCAGCCGCCGGCATAGTGCGCCAGGCCGAACAGCGCGGCCGCGCACAGCAGCGCGGCATCGGCGCCCCAGCGGCGCGCGCGCCACAGCCGGCCCAGCCGTTCCTGGATATAGCCACGGAACAGCGCTTCCTCCGCCAGCGTCACCAGCAAGGCATTATTGACCAGCCACAGCCAGCCGTTGTCCGGCCACTTGGGGGCCCAGCCGACCATGCCCAGGGCCAGCGCCAGCGTCAGGCACACCAGCACCGCCGCCGCGCCGCAGGCCAGCGTGGCGCGCAGCGTGCGGCCCGCGTCCAGGCCCGTCATGACGGGCGGCAGGGCCAGGATGATCCAGAACGCCACCAGCGGCTTGTCCAGGTTCAGGTACATGCTGAACGGCACGGCGTCCGGACTGAGCGGCGCGCGCGGGATCACCAGCGGATTGTGGAATCCCGGCATCAGGTGCAGGAACAGCGCCGCCGCCACGGCGATGAACAGCATGTGGCCGGCCAGCCGCAGGGCGGTCGGGGCCGGCGGCTGCACCAGCAGGGCGGCCAGCGCCAGCAGCGCCGGCGCGGCCAGGGCGGCGGGGTCCAGCGCGCCCTGCGTGCCGGCCCAGGCATAGGCCACCGCCAGCGCCAGGGGCGCCCAACGGCGCGTGGCGGGGGGCCACAGCAAGGCGGCGGACAGGAACAGGACGGACCAGGGGGACAACAAGGGCACCGGAAACTCGCGATCGGGAAAAGTGGCGAGTGTAAACGGTGACGGGCTTTTCATTTTCCGGCTTTCGGGCGACCATGCGGCCAGCGCGGCGGCTCGCGTCACCGCGTTTTCTCACATCCAAGCAGAGGTTTGCCCATGAAAATGATTGCGTGGTTGATGCTGGCGGCGGCGATCGTGCCCTTCCTGTCCGCCATCCTGGCCAAGGCGGGCGGCCAGAAGTTCGACAACAACGACCCGCGTCCCTGGCTGGCGCGGCAGGAAGGCTGGCGGGCGCGCGCCAACGCGGCGCAGAGCAATGCCTTCGAGGCGCTGCCGTTCTTCTACGCGGCGGTCTTGTTCGCGCTGCACAACCAGGCCGACGCGACGCGCGTGGCCACGCTGATGGCGTGCTGGCTGGGGCTGCGACTGGGCTATCTGGCCATGTACGTGGCGGGTTGGGGCGCGCTGCGCTCGCTGGTCTGGGCGACCAGCATCGGCTTCACCATCGCCATCCTGTTCACCGGCGTCTGAGCCGGCCGAGGCCCCGGGCCGCCGCGCCGCCCCGGGGCCTCGGCCGGCCCGCCGGCGCGGCGTCATTTCCACTCGAAGACGGCGCGTGCGGCGCCGGCGCCCTTGACGGCGACCTGGCGTTCCTGCGTCTGGCCCTTGTAGGTGGCCGACACCTTGTAGTCGCCGGCCGGCAGCTTCACCAGCATGTACGGGCCTTCCGACGTCGCGCGCAGCACCGGCTTGCCCTGGCCGTCGTGTATGGCCACGGTCACGTCCGCGACATAGTCGGCCTTGCCGCCGACCTGTGCGGCGAAGGTCAGCGCCAGGGGATAGTCCTTGGCGGCGGCCTTCAGGGCCTCGGATTCGTCGAGCCCGATGCCGCCGCTGACGTACTGCACCGATCCCTGATGCTGGACCGGCGGCAGTCCCGCCTGCGCGGTGTTCAGCAGGCCGGCGATGGCCATGCTGCCCAAGGCCATGGCCGCGGCCATGGTGCAACGTTCGATGCGCTTGTTCATGCTGTTCTCCTTGATTCGACGGACGGCGGTGCGCCGCGCCGGGCGCTGGCCGGCGCGCGTCATGCGTTTCGACCCGCGACGGCGTCCGGAGTTCGTGCGCCGGCGTATTCGGGAGGCAGCTCGAAGAGGAGTTCGCTTTCTCCGTTCAGCGTGCCGTCAGGCGCGTAGCGCCGCTCGTGCAGCAGCCCGGCGCCATGCTCCCGCAAGGCCAGCACGGTCGAGCTGCGGGTGCCGTAGGTGGGGCTGACGATGAAGGGGCTGCTTAGCAGTTTCTCGCGGTCCGGCGGCAGGCCGGTGGCGGGCAGTTCGTCGTCGGCGGCCGGTTCACGATCGGCCAGGGCCGTGTACAGCGCGGGCAGGTCGGGCTGGGGGCCCTGGCGCAGCACATCGGCGAAGGCGCGCTTGGTGCGCGCGAGCTTGGGCCAGGGCGTGTCCAGCAGGTGGTTGGACAGCGCGTACACGCCTGCTACGAGCCGTCGCGGCGCGCCGTCGCGGTTGCTGACATACCAGGCTTGTTCCATGTCGCCCACGATCAGGTTGAAGCCGTTGTAGGCCTGCCCCTCGTCATGGACGCGCGCCATGTACTCGGCCGGCGGCTCGTCGCCGCGCAGGTAGCGCTCGACCAGCGCGCCGCGCGAGGGCGCGTCGGCGCGGTTCAGGCCGGGTTCGCGGAAATTGGTGACCAGCGCGTAGCGGCCATGGCTCGAAGCGCCCATCCAGGTGCCGCCGGCCAGCGCATCGCGCCCGGCGTAGATGCCGGCCGCGTCGGGCCATTGCGCCGCGGCCAGCGTGGGGCGGGCGTGGAATTCGTCGCGGTTGGCGGCGATCAGCACAGGGATGCCGGGGACGGCATGCAGGGCGAGCACGGCGAGGCACATGGTCAGTCCTTGATGAGCGGCGCGACCTCGGGCGCGGCCAGCCGGAAGTAGTCTTCCGTGTCGAGCAGGATGGAGGCGTCCAGACGGCCGGCGTTGAACACGATTTCATCGTGCCGCTCGCGCAGCGTGGGGTCGACCAGCAGGTGCAGCTCGGGATTGAAGGAGAAGGGCGGGATGGCGCCGATCTCGCAACCGGTCAGCTCGCGCGCCAGGTCCTGCGAGGCCAGCGAGGCCTTCTTGCCGCCGGCGGCGCGGGCGATGGCGTCCAGGTCGGCCTGACGGTCGGCGGGGAACACGGCCAGCACGTTGCGGCGCTGGTTCGAGGAAATCTTCACGCGGCAGACCAGCGCCTTGGCGCCCTGGCTCACGGCGGTGCCGCGGATGGCGGCGACTTCGACCGATTTGCCGGCGGCGGCATGCTCGATCAGGCGATAGCGCGCCTGATGGCGGGTCAGCAGGGCTTGCAGTTGGCTGAATACGTCCATGTTGGATCCGGGATCGCGGGAGTGCGGAACGGGCGGGCGGGAAACCGCGATCGCTGCGCGCATGATACGCCCGCGCTAGATATCACCGGTGAAGGCGTAGCCCCAGCCCCAGACCGTCCGGATCGGCAGGTCCAGGTGCATGTCCTGCGCCTTGCGCCGCAGCCGGCTCACCACCACGTCGGTGCGGCGCACCGAGTCGCGGCCGGCCTGGGGGTCGGGCGCGAAGGCGTCGCTGCGCGGCAGGCGCTTGTCCATGGCCGAGGTCAGCTTGAGCAGGAATTCGCGCTCGGCCTGGGTCAGCGGCAGGCGCTCGCCGCGCGGGCTGACCAGGGTCCAGGCGGCGTCCTGGAACTGCCAGCGTCCGGCTGCTGCGCCAGCGGACGCTGGCTGCGCGCGCGTCTCCGCCTCGGCGTGGCGGCGTCCCGAAGGCGGCGTGCGGCGCACCAGGGCCTGCAGCGCGGCGGCGATCTCGGCCGTCGCGACGTCGGGCTGGAAGCAGACGTCGGCGCCGCAGTGCAGCCCGAGGATGCGGTTCTCTGGCGAATCGAAGGTGGATATGGCGACGATGCCCGCCGTGGTGTCCATGGCGCGCAGGCCGGCGACGGCCATGCACAGATCGGTCAGCTCCGCTTCCATGACAAGCAGCGGCGTGCGGCGGGTCTGGAACAGGCGGAACAGGCCGTTGGAATCTTCGCAGCGGCGGGGCGAGAAGCCCATTTCGGCCAGTGCGCCGCTGCGGCGCGCGCGCTGATCGGCGTCGGGAGAAAAGACGATCAGGTCTAGTAGGTCATTCATGAATCGTTGTGGGGGGTCATTGCGGCTCGAGCGCATGAATGATGCATCGGTTACCAGTGATTCCCAAACCTCGCTCAACGCCCCTTTCTGACCCGAATTCTCGGACATGGCCTGCCGCGCCCTGTGGCGTGCGCGATGTTGGTGCACGATGTGGGCGCATGAACCGGCCGCTTGGCGGGCGGGCCGGCGGCATTGGCCCATCGATGGTGTAATGGGTCAGGCCAGCCGGAGGCGATCCTTTCCGGCCTCCGCCGTTTCCGCCGGCGCGGGCCTCACGGGCCGCGAGCCGGCGCATTCCTCAACGATCCCCCGTCCGCCGCGCGCGCGGCGGCGAGGTCGCGCTACAGGAGCACGCAATGAAGATCCTGATCGTCCTGACTTCCCATGACACGCTGGGCGCCACCGGGCGCAAGACCGGCTTCTGGCTGGAGGAGTTCGCCGCGCCGTACTATGCCTTCCTGGATGCCGGCGCCGAGCTGACGCTGGCCTCGCCCAAGGGCGGCCAGCCGCCGCTGGATCCCAAGAGCGACGACCCCGAGGCCCAGACCGAGGCCACCCATCGTTTCCGTGGCGATGCCCAGGCCCAGCGCCGGCTCGCGGCCACGCTGCCGCTGGCCGAGGCGCAGGCGGCCGATCATGATGCCGTGTTCTACCCGGGCGGCCACGGGCCGCTGTGGGATCTGGCCGAGGATCCGCGTTCGGTGAAGCTGATCCAGAACATGCTGGCCGCCGGCAAGCCCGTGGCGGCGGTGTGCCATGCGCCGGGCGTGCTGCGCCACGCCAGGACCGCCGACGGCAAGCCGATGGTGCAGGGCAGGCAGGTCACGGGCTTTTCCAACGCCGAGGAGGCCGCAGTGGGCCTGAGCCAGATCGTGCCGTTCCTGGTGGAAGATGAACTGGTGCGCCTGGGCGCGCAGTACAGCCGCGCCGAGGACTGGCAGCCGCACGTGATCGCCGACGGGCTGCTGATCACCGGGCAGAATCCGGCATCGTCGGTCGGGGTGGCCGAGGCCTTGCTGGAGCGCCTGCGCCAGTGAACCGACAGGCGTCGGAGACGCGCCGCCCAGCGCGCGCGGAACGTGCAGCAATGTGTCAGAATCGCTACTTTATGATTCCGACGCGGCGCCATCGCAGTGCCGCGCATGCCTTGTTCGATGCCTCCAGACGTACCCTCAGTGCCGCCGTCACCGTCAGACGGCCTGGCTGCCCCATCCCCGGCCACGGATGTCCCGCAGCGTTTTTCGACGGAAGGGGAGCCGCCCGGCTCCTGTGAGGCGGCGCTGTTCGCCGCGATGCGCGCGCGCGATCCGGCCACGGGTCGGCACTGCCACCGCGTGGTGGCGCTGAGCGTGGCGCTGGCCCGTGCCTGCGGCCTGGCCGAAGACGAGCTGGAGTCCATCGCCGTCGCCGCCCGATTGCACGACCTGGGCAAGATCGCCACGCCCGATCGCGTGCTGTTCTCGCCCGGCAGGCTTGAAAACGAGGACTGGGAAATCATGAAGTCGCACGCCGCCGTCGGCGCCGACATCATCGGCCAGAGCGACCTGCCGGGACGCGACCAGATCGCGCTGGCGGTGCGCCACCATCACGAGCACTTCGACGGCTCCGGATATCCGGATGGATTGGCGGGTCATGACATCCCGCTGCATTCGCGCATCATTTCCCTGGCGGATTCCTACGATGCTCTGGGCGACGCGCGACCCTATCACCCGGCCCGCACGCATGCGCAGATCATGCTGATCCTGCATCGCGAGGCCGGCGCCAAGTGCGATCCCGACCTGCTGCGGGTGTTCGAGGGCATGATCAGGCACAGCCCGCTGCGGGTGCCCTGAGGGCGCCCGGCCGCCGCTTTCCAGGCGGCGGTCGCGTCAGGGCGCAGGGCGGGAGCCTGGCGCGTCCTGCTCGGGCGCGTCCTTGTCGCCGTCCGACAGGATCAGCGTGTAGCGCCGCAGCGGTTCCTTGAAGTAGGCGACCCCCGCCTTGTCGACGCGTCCGTGCAGCGTCAATGTCTTGCGGCCTTCGACGATGTCGCCGCCGTCGGTCGCCTGCACGGTGGCTTCCACGCAATCGCCTTCGAAGTAGCCGCGCGTCCGGACTACGAGATTCAGGTCGACGTAATGATCGACCTCGCCGCCGGTGATCCGGTCATGGTCGGGCCCGCGCGTCCAGTAGATGTCAATGACCTTGCCGCCGGCGCGGTCGGTGGGCGCGCAGTCGCGCGCGTCGCCGTTCGCCGTTTCGCTAGCGGCGGCTGTGGGCGGCGCCAGGCCGGCGCCTGCCGTCTTGCCGCCGTCGCGGCCCGCGGCAGGCGCGCCCCATAGCGCCAGCGCCGCGCAGAGGGCGGCGCTGGCGTACAGGGCGGGAGGCTGCCTGCGCATGAAATCCCGCGCTTCAGCGCAGGCGATAGCGCGCCGCTGGCGTACAGGGCGGGAGGCTGCCTGCGCATGAAATCCCGCGCTTCAGCGCAGGCGATAGCGCGCCGCCACCGGTTCCAGGTCGCGCAGCGTGCGCTGCTGCCAGGCGGCGTCGTGGCCGAGTTCCTCGGCCAGGATACGGGCGACTTCCGGCGCCGCCAGCATGGCGGCCTCGCTGTCCAGGAACAGGGCGCGGTTGCGACGCGCCAGCACGTCCTCGGCGGTGCGCGCCAGCTCGTAGCGGGCGGCGTAGCGCACATGGGCTTCGGACAGGCCGCTGGCGCTGACCAGCATGCGCTCGGCGCCCGGCAGGGCCTTGAGCGCGGGCAGGTCGCTGCCGTAGTAGCTGTCCGGCGTGCCGGCGTGTTCCTGCGACGGCGACAGTCCGGCGGCGCCGTGCAGGGCCAGCGACTCGGTGCGGCAGGGGGCCTGCGTCAGCAGCTGGTTCTGGATGGCCGTGTTGACCACGTCCTGCGCCATGCGGCGGTAGGTGGTCCATTTTCCGCCCGTGACCGTGACCAGGCCGGCCTTGGACACCAGGATGGTGTGTTCGCGCGACAGCGTCTTGGTGGATGCCTCGCCGGTGGCCTTGACCAAGGGGCGCAGCCCGGCCCAGACGCTGGTGACATCATCGCGGGTGGGCTTGCGGCTCAGATAGCGGGCCGCCGTGCCCAGGATGAAGTCCACGTCCTGCGCGCCGGCGTCGGGATCCAGCGGCAGGTCGTCGCGCGGGGTGTCGGTGGTGCCGACGATGGTGTGGCCGTTCCACGGCACCACGAACAGCACGCGGCCGTCGTCGGTCTTGGGAATCAGGATGGCGCGCTTGCCCGGCAGGAAATCGCGCGGCAGCGTCAGGTGCACGCCCTGGCTGGGCGCGACCATGGTGGGAGCGTTCTTGTCTTCCATGCGGCGCACGGCGTCGACCCAGACGCCGGTGGCGTTGATCACGCAGCGCGCGCGCAGCGTGAAGACCGCGTCGCCCAGCGCGTCGGTGGCCGTCACGCCGTCGACCTTGCCGTTCGTCATGGTCAGCCCGGTGGCGCGCACGTAGTTGACCGCCGTGCCGCCCAGGTCGAACAGCGTGCGCATCAGGCTCATGGCCAGGCGCGCGTCGTCGAACTGGCCGTCGTAATACAGCACGCCGCCCTTCAGGCCGCGACCATTGACCTGCTCGGCCAGCGTCGGCGCGTTGGCCAGCGTGTCGCGGCGCGACAGCCAGCGGCTGGGCGACAGGTTCAGCTTGCCCGCCAGCATGTCGTACATCTTCAGGCCGATGCCATAGAAGGGCTGGTCCAGCAGGTTGTAGGCCGGCACCACGAAGCCCAGCGGCCACACCAGATGCGGCGCGTTGCGGTTGAGCAGGCCGCGCTCGTGCAACGCTTCGCGCACCAGGCTGACATTGCCCTGCGCCAGGTAGCGCACGCCGCCGTGAACCAGCTTGGTGGCCTTGCTGGACGTGCCCTTGGCGAAGTCGGCGCCTTCGATCAAGAGCGTGCGGTAGCCGCGCGAGGCCGCGTCCACGGCGGTGCCCAGGCCGGTGGCGCCGCCGCCGATGACGATCACGTCCCAGGCGGGCGTGTTGTCGAGCTGGGCGAGCAGGCGGTCGCGATCGGGCGGGGTGACGGAAGCGAGAGTGGAATTCATAGGAGCTGGTAGGGCATGTCCTCGGGGATTGGGGTCATGCGCTGTGGAAGGTTGTCGGTTCGGCCTGTGGTGGGCGTGGGCGGGCGTCGGGGCGGATTCAGGCGGCGGGCTTGGCCGGCGCGGCGGCCGCGACCTCGCAGCGCACGCCGGCGTCCAGCAGCGCCTGGGCCAGCGGTTCCTGGGGATGCGCGTCGGTGAAGAAGCGGTCGATCTCGGAAATGTGGGCCAGCTCGACCATGGCCTGGCGCTTGAACTTGCTGCTGTCGGCCGCCAGCCAGACTTCGCGCGACTGTTCGATGATGGTGCGGGAGACGCGCACTTCGCGGAAGTCGTAGTCGCGCAGCGTGCCGTCGGCCTCGATGCCGGAAATGCCGATCAGGCCGATATCCACCTTGAACTGGCGGATGAAATCCATGGTGGCTTCGCCAATGATGCCTCGGTCGCGCGAGCGGACCACGCCGCCGGCCACGATCACCTCGCAGTCCGGATTGTCGGACAGGATGTCGGCCACGTGCAGGTTGTTGGTGATGACGCGCAGGCCGCGATGGCGCAACAGGGCGCGCGCGATGGCCTCGGTGGTGGTGCCGATGTTCAGGATCAGCGAACAGCCGTCCGGCACGGCGCGGGCCACGGCCTCGGCGATGCGCTGCTTGCCGGCCGCGTGCAGCCCTTGGCGCTTGCGGTAGGCGATGTTCTCGATGGTGGAAGCCTCGATGCGCACGCCGCCATGAAAGCGCGACAGCAGCCCGGCTTCCGACAGGAAATGCACGTCGCGCCGCACGGTCTGCAGCGTGACGTCGAAGCGTTTGGCGAGTTCTTCGATCGTGGCCGAGCCTTGGGCGCGCACCATTTCGATCAAAGCGCTTTGTCTGGGATTCAGTGTCATGTGCGTATGATAAAACAACAAAAGCGAAAAATAATGACGCACTGCAAGATTGTTTTCTGTTCGCTTTTTAAGTAAAACGCACAAAAAACGAAAGCAACATGAAAGACCCGCTGATTCGCGCCCAAAGAAATGGGGGCGGATAAGCTGCAGCACCGCAATGCCCCCAACCCGGTCGAAAAAACCGGGACGTATTGGTAGGTTGAGGAGACTAGATGCAGCTGAACCTGGACAGGACAGGTTTGCGGGCCGGCTCGCAAACGCACCTGTATCCGATGAGCCTGGCGCCGGCGCCGGGCGCGATGACCGTATTGCTGGGGGCCACCCTGGCGGGCAAGACCTCGCTCATGCGGATCATGGCCGGGCTGGACCGGCCCACCGAGGGCCGCGTGCTGGCCGACGGCGTGGACGTCACGGGCGTACCGGTCAGGCAGCGCAACGTGGCGATGGTGTACCAGCAGTTCATCAACTATCCGTCGATGACGGTGTTCGACAACATCGCCTCGCCGCTCAAGCTGCGCGGCGAGAGCAGCATCGCCGACAAGGTCATGGCGATGGCGGCGCGGCTGCATATCGATCATCTGGTCCAGCGTTATCCTTCCGAGCTGTCCGGCGGCCAGCAGCAACGCGTGGCGCTGGCGCGCGCGCTGGTCAAGAACGCGCCGCTGATCCTGCTGGACGAGCCTCTGGTCAACCTGGACTACAAGCTGCGCGAAGAGCTGCGCGACGAGCTGAGCGCGCTGTTCGCGCAAGGGCGCTCGACCGTGATCTATGCCACCACCGAGCCCGGCGAGGCGCTGCTGCTGGGCGGCTATACGGCGGTGCTCGACGAAGGGCGGCTACTGCAATATGGACCCACGGCCGAGGTGTTCCATCGTCCGTCCTCCATCCGCGTGGCGCGCGCCTTCAGCGACCCTCCCATGAACCTGTTCGCCGCCGCGCGGCGGCCGGGCGGCTTCGAGCTGCCGGGCGGGGTGCGCGTGGAGCGGCCCCTGCCCGCGGGAGCCGGCGACATCACCGCCGGCCTGCGCGCCGGCGCGCTCGACGTGCATGAGCAGCCCGGCCGCATCGCGCTGGACAGCGTGGTGAAGCTGGCCGAGATCTCCGGATCGGACACTTTCGTGCATGCCGAGACCGCCGCCGGCGAGGTGGTGGCGCAGCTGCCGGGCGTGCACCGCTGCACGCTGGACCAGCGCCTGCGGCTGTATTTCGATCCGGCGCAGACCTACGCCTTCGGCGCCGACGGCGCCTTGCTGGCAGCGCCGGGCTGGCTGTCGGCTCCCGTCGCGAAGGAGGCCCGCTGATGGCGCAGATCGAGCTGGACCTCTCCCATTCCTACGTGCCCCATCCCCAGGCCGACGAGGACTACGCGCTGCTGCCGCTGAAGTTCACGTTCCGCGATGGCGGCGCCTACGCCTTGCTTGGCCCGTCGGGCTGCGGCAAGACCACCTTGCTCAACTGCGTGTCGGGACTGCTGCGGCCGTCCCATGGCCGCATCCTGTTCGACGGGCAGGATGTCACCGCCAAGACGCCGCAGGCCCGCAACATCGCCCAGGTGTTCCAGTTTCCCGTGGTCTACGACACCATGACCGTGGCCGAGAATCTGGCGTTTCCGCTGCGCAACCGAGGCATCGCGCCCGACCGGATCCGCGAGCGCGTGGGGCGCATCGCCGAGATGCTGGAAATGTCCCAGGTGCTGGACCGCCGCGCCAGCGGCCTGACCGCCGACGCCAAGCAGAAGATCTCGCTGGGCCGGGGCCTGGTGCGCAGCGACGTGTCGGCGGTGTTGTTCGACGAGCCGCTGACGGTGATCGATCCGCAGCTCAAATGGGAATTGCGGCGCAAGCTCAAGGAGATCCACCGCGAGTTCAAGCTCACGCTGATCTACGTCACGCACGACCAGACCGAGGCGCTGACCTTCGCCGACCAGGTGATGGTGATGGCGCGCGGACGGGCGGTGCAGGTGGGCGGCGCTGACGACCTGTTCGAACGGCCGGCGCATACCTTCGTGGGCCATTTCATCGGCTCGCCGGGCATGAACTTCCTGCCGGCCCAATGGACCGACGGCGCGCTGCGCGTCGGCGCCTGCCGGCTGGATGGGCTGGACGCCGCCCAGGCCGCGCGCCTGGCGGACGCCGGCCCGGTCAAGCTGGGCGTGCGGCCCGAGTACCTGCGGCGGGTGGAGCCGGGCGCGCCGGGCGGGCTGCCGGTGCGGGTGGAACGGCTGCAAGACGTCGGCACCTACCTGTTGCTGACGGCGGACTTCGAAGGCAATGCCGTGCGCGCCCGCCTGAACAGCCAGGCGCAGGCGCCCGCGCCGGGCGAGACGGTCTGGCTGTCGGCGCTCAATACGCATACCTGCTTCTACCGCGACGAGGAGCTGATCCGATGAAACCGATCAATCACCGGGCCTGGTTCCTGGTCCTGCCCGTGGTGCTGTGCGTGGCGTTCTCGGCCATCCTGCCGCTGATGACCATCGTCAACTATTCGGTGCAGGACATCATCTCGCCGGAGCGCCGCGTGTTCGTGGGCACCGAATGGTTCGCCGCCGTGCTGCAGGACGAGGAACTGCATGGCGCGCTGCTGCGGCAGATCGGCTTTTCGCTGGCGGTGCTGGCCATCGAGATCCCGCTGGGCATCCTGCTGGCGCTGTCCATGCCGGCCTCGGGCTGGCGCGCGTCGGCGGTGCTGGTGGTCATCGCGCTGTCGCTGCTGATTCCCTGGAACGTGGTCGGCACCATCTGGCAGGTGTTCGGCCGCACCGACATCGGCCTGCTCGGCGCGACGCTGTCCTGGCTGGGGGTGGACTACAACTACACCGGCAGCGACGTGGACGCCTGGGTCACGGTGCTGGTCATGGACGTGTGGCACTGGACGCCGCTGGTCGCGCTGCTGTGCTATGCGGGGTTGCGCGCGATTCCCGATGCCTACTACCAGGCCGCCCGCATCGACGGCGCCTCGCGCCTGGCGGTGTTCCGGTACATCCAGCTGCCCAAGATGCGCGGCGTCCTGATGATCGCGGTGCTGTTGCGCTTCATGGACAGCTTCATGATCTATACCGAGCCCTTCGTGCTCACCGGCGGCGGCCCCGGCAACGCCACCACCTTCCTGTCGCAGTACCTGACGCAGAAGGCGGTGGGGCAGTTCGACCTGGGTCCGGCGGCGGCGTTTTCCATCATCTATTTCCTGATCATCCTGCTGCTGTGCTTCATCCTCTACAACTGGATGCAGCGCGCCGGCACCACGGGCGGCATGGACGAGGAGCGCGCAAATGCGTGAGCAAAGCACCTGGTGGCGCGCCATCTTCCTGGCGCTGTATCTGGCGTTCGCCATCCTGCCGCTGTACTGGATGCTGAACATGTCGTTCAAGACCAATACCGAGATCGTCAGCACGCTGACGCTGTGGCCGCGCGATTTCACCTTCGAGCACTACCGCACGATCTTCACCGATCCGGCCTGGTATTCCGGCTACATCAACTCGCTGATCTATGTGCTGATCAACACGGTGATCTCGCTGGCCGTGGCGCTGCCGGCGGCCTACGCGTTCTCGCGCTACCGTTTCATCGGCGATAAGCACGTGTTCTTCTGGCTGCTGACCAACCGCATGACGCCGCCGGCCGTGTTCCTGCTGCCGTTCTTCCAGCTCTACAGCTCGTTCGGCCTGATGGACACGCACTTGGCCGTGGCGCTGGCGCACCTGGTGTTCAACGTGCCGCTGGCCGTGTGGATCCTGGAGGGCTTCATGTCCGGCGTGCCGCGCGAGATCGACGAGACCGCCTACGTGGACGGCTATTCCTTTCCGCGCTTCTTCCTGACCATCTTCCTGCCCCTGATCAAGTCCGGCGTGGGCGTGGCGGCATTCTTCTGCTTCATGTTCAGCTGGGTCGAGCTGCTGCTGGCGCGCACGCTGACCTCGGTCAACGCCAAACCGATCGTCGCCACCATGACCCGCACCGTGTCCGCGTCGGGCATGGACTGGGGCGTGCTGGCCGCGGCCGGGGTGCTGACCATCGTGCCCGGCGGCATCGTCATCTGGTTCGTGCGGCATTACATCGCGAAGGGCTTCGCGATGGGCCGGGTATAGGAGGGCGGGCCATGTTCAGCTGGATGGTATGGACCACCCCCGTCGCCGTGTTCTTCAGCTGCATCGCGCTGATGCTGGTGGGCATGACGATCTGGGAATTGAAATCGCCCACGGTGGAGCGCAAGGGCTTCCTGCCCATCCGCACCACGCGCGGCGACCGCCTGTTCATCGGCCTTCTGGCCGCGGCCTGGGTCAACCTGGCGTTCCTGGGCCTGGGCGGCAAGGCGGCGGAATGGTTTTCGTTGGACGGGCCGCCGTCGGTGTGGATCAGCTTCGTGGCCTCGATGCTGTTGCTGGCCTTCATCATGAGGAAAGGCTGACGGGGCGGCTAGACCCCGCAAGAACAAGCAAGCGGTTTGGAAGGACTATCGGCCAGCGTCTTCCCCGGCCAGGAGTCCGCAGCACAAAAGAGGGGAGACTTTTCGAGGAGACTTTTCATGAAATTTCGCATGCGCGCCGTCGCGGCCGCCATCGCCCTGATCGGCACGTCCGCGGCCTGGGCCGGCGAACCCGAGGCGCAGAAGTGGATCGATTCCGAGTTCCAGCCCTCGACGCTGTCCAAGGACCAGCAGCTGGCCGAGATGAAGTGGTTCATCGAGGCGGCAGCCAAGCTCAAGGCGCAGGGCGTCAATGAAATCAACGTGGTGTCCGAGACCATCACCACCCACGAGTACGAGTCCAAGACCCTGGCCAAGGCCTTCAGCGAGATCACCGGCATCAAGGTCACTCACGACCTGATCCAGGAAGGCGATGTGGTCGAGAAGTTGCAGACGTCCATGCAGTCGGGCAAGTCCATCTACGACGGCTGGATTTCCGATTCCGACCTGATCGGCACCCACTACCGCTACGGCGCCATCCTGCCGCTGTCGGACTACATGGCCGGCGCGGGCAAGGAATGGACCAACCCCAACCTGGACCTGAAGGACTTCATCGGCACCAAGTTCACCACGGCGCCGGACGGCAAGCTCTACCAGCTGCCCGATCAGCAGTTCGCCAACGTGTATTGGTTCCGCGCCGACTGGTTCGCGCGCCAGGACCTGAAGGACAAGTTCAAGGCCAAGTACGGCTACGAGCTGGGCGTGCCGACCAACTGGTCCGCCTATGAAGACATCGCCGACTTCTTCTCCAATGACGTCAAGGAATTGGACGGCAAGAAGGTCTATGGCCACATGGACTACGGCAAGAAAGACCCGTCCTTGGGCTGGCGCTTCACCGACGCGTGGCTGTCGATGGCCGGCGCCGCCGACAAGGGCCTGCCCAACGGCATGCCGGTGGACGAGTGGGGCATCCGCGTGGCCGATGACAAGTGCACGCCGGTGGGCGCCTCGGTGGCGCGCGGCGGGGCCACCAACAGCCCGGCGGCCGTGTACGCGCTGACCAAGTACGTCGACTGGATGAAGAAGTACGCGCCCCAGCAGGCCATGGGCATGACCTTCTCCGAATCCGGCCCGGTGCCGGCCCAGGGCCAGGTCGCGCAGCAGATCTTCTGGTACACGGCCTTTACCGCCGACATGACCAAGAAGGGCCTGCCGGTGGTCAACGACGACGGCACGCCCAAGTGGCGCATGGCGCCGTCGCCCTACGGCCCGTACTGGAAGGACGGCATGCAGAACGGCTACCAGGACGTGGGCTCGTGGACCTTCTTCAAGTCCACCGATCCCAAGCGCATGGCCGCCGCCTGGCTCTACGCGCAGTTCGTCACGGCCAAGACGGTGTCGCTGAAGAAGTCCATCACCGGACTTACGTTCATCCGCGACAGCGACATCCACAGCGAGTTCTTCACCAAGAACGCGGCCAACTACGGCGGGCTGATCGAGTTCTATCGCAGCCCGGCGCGGGTGGCCTGGACGCCCACCGGCAACAACGTGCCCGACTACCCCAAGCTGGCCCAGCTGTGGTGGAAGAACGTCGCCACCGCCGTGACCGGCGAGAAGACGCCGCAGGCCGCCATGGACAACCTGGCCAACGAGATGGACCAGGTGATGGCGCGCCTGGAGCGGGCGGGCATGGCGCAGTGCGCGCCCAAGCTCAACGCCAAGGGCGATCCCAACAAGTGGCTGTCCGACCAGCAGGCGCCGTGGAAGAAGCTGGCCAACGAAAAGCCCAAGGGCGAGACCATCGCCTATGACACGCTGCTGCAGGCCTGGAAGGCGGGCAAGGTGCGCTGAGCGCGCCGCTGGCAGGCAGGACGCCGCCGCGAGGCGGCGTTTTTTTGCGCCCATTTTTGCCCACCGAGTCCTTGCGAAAACGTAATCCCGCTATCAGCGTTTTGTCCGTACCCCGTTTCTAGAATGGTCTCCATGCTGCAAACCGGCAGCGACTCATCCCTAGGAGCGAACCATGAAGACCATCCGCAACGTTGCCTTGATGCTGGCCCTGGCCGCCGGCGCCACGTCCCTGGCCCAGGCGCAGACCCCGGCGCAGGCGCAGCCCGCCGCCAGCTATCACGGACAGTCCCTGACGCGCGCGGAAGTGCGCGCCGACCTGGCCCTGTGGAAGCGCGCCGGCCTGGAGCGCTTCTGGCGCGGCGAGGCCTCGCCCGATATCTACAGCCGTGAATACCGGGTCGCCTATGCCGAGTATGTGCGCCTGCGCAGCGGCCCCGAGTACCAGGCCGAAGTGCAGCGCCAGGGCGGGGCGGGCCGATAGGCGGGGCGGCAGGCGTGGCCTGCGCCATGCTCGATGCGCCGCCGCAGTCCAGCTACAGCCTGCATCTCGCGGACCTGGAGCTGGACTTGCTGCGCGGCCGGGTCAGCCGCAATCGCGAGGTCCTGCGGCTGACGCCCAAGGAATTCGCCTTGCTGGCCTTCCTGATGCAGCGGCCGGGCGAGGTCTACGATGCCTGGCAACTCGCTGAACAGGTCTGGGGCATGCAGCTGCCCGTCTTCGAGCGCAAGAACCCGAAATCCCACGCGGTCGCGATCGCGGTGCGCAGGCTGCGCCGCAAGATCGATGCGGGCCGCAACCCCCGCCTGTTGCACACGCTGCGCGGCGGGGCCTATATGCTGGCCGCTCTGGATTGAGTCCGCATCGCTGGACAGACCTCTCTGGCGCTTTGTTGAGCTGCGCGGGGGGACGCGCATGATGCCGTCCGTCGCGCCCGGACGTTTCCTTCGCAATCCCATGGAGTGTCGCATCATGCTTCGCCCGCGCAATATGCTCATCCTGCTGGTGCTGCTCCCCTGGGCGTCTGGCATGCAAGCGCAGGCCGCCGCCACAGATCCCAACGAAGCGCTGCAGGCCTTGCAATTCCAGAACGAAAAGCCCTCGGCCTGGCAATTCGAACGTGAAGATTCCTGGGCCTTGAAGTTCGAGAATGACGATTTTTCAGCCCTGCAGTTCGAGGACGACGGTAGACCGTGGTATTGCAAAACGGAAGACAGCGCCGTCGCGCGGGCCAAAAGCAATCCCGGCGGCGAATTCAATCAGGCGAGCCCAAGCTTCGGTGGGGGGGATAGCCGCAGCGATCACGAAGCAAGTCGATTGTGGATAGGTTGCGGCTGAACATCAACGGCCCGACGCCACTTGCAGTCGTGCCTGCATCGCCAGCGCGGCAGGTCTGGTGAAAGAGACGGCAACGGGGCGCTTTTCCTGGTTGCGCGTCGTCGGTGAACACTTTCCGTGTCTGCAGGAAAGATACGAAGACCGCAAACGGCGCCTTGTCACCCGCCAGCATCGAGAGATCGAAAAGACCGGCAAGCGTGAACCGAATCTCACAGGCCTGCTTCGGATTGGGATTCAGTTTGCGCTGAGGCAGGGCGGATCCGCTGGCAAGCGTATTGACGTCGGCGCGGCCCGTGTCCGCGTGGATCGGCGCCAGGCAGATCAGTGCTGGAAATGCTCAGCGCAGGGTCTGCGTGGAAAAATCGCCAAAGGCGCGGTGCCACACTGCGATATCTTCTGTGCTTGCATGATGTGATGTTCCACGCGCGTTCGGCGTTTTCCTGGTTCATGGGCGTCGCGAGTAAAAAACCGCGCACCTCCGCAAGGAGGGGCGCGGCGACGGAACGCCTTCCCTTCGCGGAGGATGGCGCCATCAACGGAGTTGGTCGTAGCGCGTGGACCGCGCTATCCGGTTTAGAAGCGGTGGCGCAGGCCCACGCCTACTTCCGTGGCCTTGATGCCGTCCACGAAGGCCCAGTTGCTGGTGTGCGATGCGATTGCGTAGACATCGGTGCGCTTGGACAGGCTGTAGTTGTAGCCCAGGCTGTAGGTGTTGCTGGCTGAGTCGCCGCCCGTCAGCTTCTTGTTGTTGGCATCGGCGCGTTGCCATGACGCGAACAGGCTGCTGCCGCCGCCCAATGGCGCGGACAGCCCGATGAAGTACGAATTCGACCGGAAGCCCTTGGAGAACGCATACGAAGGCGTGCCGGTGAAGGCGCCGACACTGCCGCCGTTGGGCAGCTTCTTGCCGGCGAACCAGCCGTCGGTGACGCGGTTGTAGGCCAGCGCCAGCTTGAACACCTCGAAGTCGTACGATCCGCCGATCACGTAGGAGCGCGGCGTGGCGCTGGTCTCGGCCGGGCTCAGCTTGTTGGATGCGTTGAGCTGGTCGTAGGTGACGAAGGCATTGACCGGTCCGTTGTCGTAGCGCAGGCCGGCGGTGATCGCCCGGGTGTTGTCCGCCGTGGCGAAGCCGGTCTGGCTGTCCTTCAGGTCGTTGATGTTGCTGGAATAGCCGATGGCGGCGCGCAGTCCGCCCATGGAGGGCGTCTCATAGACCAGCAGGTTGTCGTAGCGCGGATAGTAGGACGAGCTGAAACCCAGGCCGGCGCCGGTGTTCAGCTGGTTGAAGCCGCCGCCGAACGATGAGCCCAGCATGCCCGAGAAATAGCGCGTGCCCACGTTGTATTGGCGTCCGAAGCGGAACTCGCCCCATTCGGCGCTGCCCAGGCCGATGGTGGCTTCGCGCCCGAACAGGCGATTTTCCTGCAGCGAGCTGCCATTGCGGCTGTCGAAGCCCGATTCCAGTTGGAACACGGCATACAGCCCGCCGCCCAGGTCTTCCTTGCCACGCAGGCCCCAGCGCGATCCGGCCGTGGTGCCGGTGGTGGCGCCCATGCGACTCACGCCGCTGCCGGTCGTGACGCCGGTCTTGGGGTCGGTGTAACTGCCGTTGATCCGGGTGTAGCTGATGCCGGTGTCGATCAGGCCGTACAGCGTGACCGAGGTTTCCGCCTGCGCGGCGGCGGACAGCGCCGCGCCCAGAGTGGCCGCGAAGATCTTCTTCATTCAAAGGCTCCGTTGATATGGAATGTGAGTGGAGCCAAGCCAGCGGCGCCGCCGCGCGGGGGTGCGAGCGCAGGTGGTGCGGGAACCGGGGCTTGGCCAGCCAAGTTTGGAAGCCGCCGTTCGACAGACAGCCGACATTCAAATTACGAATCCGATCGCCGCGCGCTGCATTTTCTGTCATCTTTTTCTGCGGCTCGCGCAGGCGCAGGCCGTTCGCGGGATTGCGCGAGTCGCGTCAGGCAGAGCCGTGTTGCGACGACACAACACGGCTGGTATCGCCTATCAGAATCGATGACGCAGGCCCGCGTATGCGTCCAGGGCTTGAACGCCGTCGACGAAGGCCCAGTTGCGGGTATGAGAGACCAGCGCGTACAGGTCGGTGCGCTTGGACAGGTTATGGCTGTAGCCCAGGCTGTATGTTTGGCCGGTGGCGTCGCCGCCTGTCAGTCGTGAGGTGTTGATGTCAGTGCGCTGCCATGAAGCGAACGCATGTCCCGACAGGCCCGTCGGAACGGCGAGCGCGATGACATGGGAATTGGAGCGCAGTCCCTTGGAAAACGCATACGTCGGGGTGCCTGCCAATCCACCCACGCGGCCGCCGTCGCGAAAGCTCCTGCCGGCGAACCAGCCGTCGGCCACGCGGTTGTGGGCCACTGCGATCTTCAGCGCGGTGAAATCGTATGAGGCGCCGATGATGTAGGCGCGGGGCGTGGCGGCGGCCTGGGCGGCGCTGAGCAGCCGGGAAGCGTTGAGCTGGTCGTAGCCGAGGAAGGCGCTGAGCGGGCCCCGGGCGTATTGCAGGGCGGCGGTGATGGCGCGCGTGTTGTTGGCGGTCGCATAGCCGGTTTCGGCATTGCGCGTGTCGTTGACGCTGAAGGCGTATCCGGCGGCGGCCTTGATGCCGCCCATCGACGGCGTTTGGTAGAAGACCTGGTTGTCGTAGCGCGGGAAGGACGCCGAGCTCATGCCCAGTCCGTACCCAGTATGCAGCAGGCTGAAACCGCCGAATGCCGGACCCAGCATGTCGAGGAAGTAGCGCGTGGCGGCGTTGTACTGACGGCCCAGACGCAGCTCGCCCCAGCGGGCGTTCAGCAGGCCGACGGTGGCCTGGCGGCCGAACAGGCGGCCTCCTTGCAGGCTCCTGCCGTTGCGGCTGTCAAAGCCCGATTCCAGCTGGAACACGGCATGCAGGCCGTCGCCCAGGTCTTCCTTGCCGCGCAGGCCCCAGCGCGGTCCGGATGCCCCGCCGCTCAGGGCGCCCAGGCGGCTCTTGCTGACTCGCAGGGTACGTCCGGTTGCGGGATCCTTGTAGGCGCCGCTCAGCCTTGTGTAGCCCATGCCCGCATCCATCAGGCCGTAAAGCGTGATGGATGCGGGGACTTGCGCCGTGGCGGTCTGCATGACCAACGTGGTCGTTGTTGCAGCGAGCAATTCCTTCATCATGTGCGCTGTCTCCCCTGTTGTTATGTCGCGCCTTGTGCAGCCGTTCTTGCCGGCAATGCGGGTTTATTTTGGTGTCGGGAAGAGAACGGGCAGGTGACCGGGGAATTACAAATTTGATTGACTTGCTTCGAATGGTTTTGTGGGAGCGTGGGCGCCTGCTGCGGGCTGCCCGGCATCCGTCGCTCGCACGACGGCGTCTGGCGGCTTGTTGCGCGGTGTATGCTCGCGGTCCTGCGGCGCGATGGAATACGCCGCGCCTGTCAGAGGTCTGGCCCATGTCCTGTTTCGTAAAGTCCGCATCGCGCTTGTTTGCCGTTCCAGATCGCACCGCCGTCTCGCGCAAACGCGTGTCAGGCCTGTTCGCGGCGGCGGCATTGAGTCTGGCCGCCAGCCAGGCCCAGGCGGTTGGATTCCAGCGCGTCAGCTTGCCCATGGACATGGACGGCCCCGCGCTGCAAGGCGCGGCGTGGTACCCCTGCAACGCGCCGGAGGTCGAAATCACGGTCGGCCGTAGCGTCATCGCCGGCACGCCGGACTGCCCGATGCCGGCGGGGCCGATGACGCTGGTGGTGATGTCGCACGGCTCGGGCGGGTCTTTCCTTGGCCATCACGACACGGCGCGGGCGCTGGCCGAGGCCGGCTTCGTGGTGGCCGCGCTGAACCACACGGGCGACAACGCCCTGGACCGCTCGCGGCAGGGCTACCTGTCGATCTTCTCGACGCGTCCGCGCGAGATCCGACGGCTCATCGACTACATGACCGGCGCCTGGCCGGGCAGGGCGCAACTGCGTTCCGACGCGGTCGGCTTCTTTGGTTTCTCGCGTGGCGGCTATACCGGCCTGGTGCTGGCGGGCGCCGCGCCGGATTTCAGTCAGGGGTTGTCGTTCTGCGAATCGCAGCCGGGGCTGCCCATGTGTCGCGACATCGCGGCAGGCAAGGCGCCGGTCCAGCCTTACCCGAAGGATGTCCGCGTCAAGGCCCTGGTGATCGCCGATCCGCTCAATGCGTTCGCGCCGTCGGCCTTGGCCGGCGTGGCCGCGTCTGTCCAGCTGTGGGCGTCCGGGCAGGGCGGTGACGGCGTGACGCCTGCCAGCGTGGAAGCGCTGCGCCAGGGCTTGCCGGCGGGGACTGATTTCCGCCGGGTCGCCGGCGCGGGTCATTTTGCGTTCGTGGCGCCGTGCTCGCAGGCGCAGGCCGACGCGCTGCCGTCGCTGTGCACCGATGGCCCGGGTTTCGACCGGGCGGCTTTTCATCGCGATTTCAACGCCGGCGTCGTCGCTTTCATGCGCCAGGCCCTGCGCTGAAGCTCGGGCCGAAGCGGGTAGACTGGCGGCTGGACCCCACGGGAGCGTTGACTTGGCCACCACCCTGCGCCGATACACCGAACTGCCTTACCTGATCGACTACCTGCAATCGGGCGAGCTCGCGCTGCTCAATCCCAAGGCCTGGGACGACCGCAACGATTCGTTCTATATCGAGGAGTACGCGCGCGCCAGGGAACTGGAGGGCATCTATGCCTTGTGCCTGGCCGAGGCCTTCGAGACCTACCACCACTGGCGCGTTTTCTCGAACGGCAGCGGCGGCGTGTGCATCGAGTTCGACAAGGACAAGCTCATCGCCGAGGTAGCCGACGTGCCGGGCCTGCGCGCCGAGACCGTGCAGTATCGCACCATCAAGGCGCTTCGCGAACAGCCCGTGGCCGAGTCCGACCTGCCGTTCCTGAAGCGCCACGCGTTTCGCGACGAGAAGGAGTTCCGGCTCTTCGTCGGCAGGAAGACGCGCGACACGCCCTTGCTGCGCGTGCCGGTGGACCGGTCGGCGGTCCGGCGCGTGACGCTCAGTCCCTGGTTGCCGGCGTCGGTCTGCGATCAGGTCAAGAAGTTGCTCAAGACCATCGAGGGTTGCGCCAAGCTGCGCGTGTACCGTTCCTCGCTGGTGGAAAACGAGGAATGGAAACGCCTGGCGCGGCCGCGCTAGACGTCTCGCGAGCGAACCGATCCGGGCGGAGCGCGGCGACGCCCAACCCCCTTAATTCATGCGCCGCGCATCGCGGCCCGCACCCATGATGACACCCGCTGAAATCCTGCAAGCCTATGCCAGCCTGGGCTGGAAGAACAACAACGACCCGATGTCACAGGTGCTGGCGCTGCGGCGCGAGGATCCTGCCGCGCTGGGCGAGCTGGTGCTGGGCTTCCTGGACAGCGGGCAAAAGCACTCGACCTTCATCGACACCGCGCTGGACCTGATGGACGATGCATCGTATGCCGCCACGCTGCGGCGGGTCTGGCAGGATGCGCGGGACGGCAAGCACGGCGAGGCGATGGAAGAGGTGCTGGATTCGGCGGCGCTGCAATGGCCTGAACTGTATTCGGGCAGTTGGGAGCAGCTGCTGGCGGCGACGCGCGCCGAAGCCGGCGGGCCGCGCTACTACGCGGACTTCGCCTGGCGGGCGATGGACGCGGCCACGGCGCATGAATGGCTGGACCGCCTGGATGGCGAGACCGACGAAACGCTGCGGCGCAGCCGCGCCGTGGCGTTGCTGCATGCGCGCCAGCCCGATGTGACGCTGGAGGCGTGGCGCCGGGCCTGCGCCGGACAGCCGGACATGGACCAGGAGGCCTGGATGGACCTGTTGGGCTATGCGCTGGAAGAGGGCGGACTGCGGCCACTGCATGACAGCCGCCCGCTGCACATCTCCGCCAGCGCCGCGCAGCGCCGTCACATGGACGCCTCGCAACCGGCGTGGCGGCGCGAGATCCGCGCGCTGCATCCGACCTGGAAGCGCTTCGACGGCCCCGGCAAGGACGCCACGGCGGTGCAGCTGGCGGGCATGGGCGGCGCATTGCCGGGTACTTGCGGCCTGTGTCACGGCCCGTTGCACCGCCTGTTGTCGCTCGACCAGCCGGCGCGCGCCGGCATCGCCTGCGACGGCCCGCTCAGCTTCGGCGTCTGCCTGTCCTGTCTGGGCTGGGAGGAGTCGGCCCTGTTCTACCGGCATGGCGCCGAGGGCCTGCCGCAAGCCCATCCCACGCAGCGCAAGGACGTGGCGATCGAGCCGCAGTTTCCCGCCGAACCGCTGGCGTCGGCCGAGGTCACGCTGTTCGAGGCGCCCGCGCGCTGGGCCTGGCAGGATTGGGGCGACTCGAACGGCCAGCAGAACCTGAGCCGCGTCGGCGGCGCGCCCAGCTGGGTGCAGCAGGCCTGGTATCCGCCTTGCCCCGATTGCGGCCACAAGATGTCCTTCGCTTTCCAGTTGGACTCCGACCTGCCGCAGGACGACGGCAACGAATGGATGTGGGGCAGCGGCGGTTGCAACTACAGTTTCTGGTGCGCGCATTGCCGCGTCAGCGGACATTTCTGGCAGTGCACCTAGTCTGCCGTCCCGCGGAGACGCCCGCAAGAAATCCACCCCTGGCCGCATGGCGCCGGCCATCCCCGGGCCGGCGGCGGGCGGTGTATTCTCGCAGTCGTGCGGCGCCTGCATGACAGGCGGTCCAGGCACATCCGAACCCGCCGGCCGGCGCCGATCCCGCGCCGGGCCGCTTCGAGAATAGACAGGAGACAAGCATGTTATTGACCGAAGAGCAGCAGAGCGTCCAGGAGATGGCGCGCCGTTTCGCCCAGGAGCGCCTGGCGCCCGGATCCGAACGCTGGGACCGTGAGCACGAGTACCCCGCCGAGGCGATCCGCGAGATGGCGGAGCTGGGCTTCTTCGGCATGCTGGTGCCCGAGGAATGGGACGGCAACGCCAGCGGCTATCTGTCCTACGCCGTGGCTTTGGAGGAAATCGCGGCCGGCAACGGCGCCTGTTCCACCATCATGAGCGTGCACAACTCCGTGGCTTGCATGCCGATCCTGAAATTCGGCACCGACGAGCAGAAGGAACGCTTCCTGCGTCCGCTGGCGCGCGGCGAGCATATCGGCGGCTTCGCGCTGACCGAGCCGCAAGCCGGCTCGGACGCCAGCAGCCTGCGCACCCGCGCGCGCCGTGACGGCGACCATTACGTGATCAACGGCGCCAAGCAGTTCATCACGTCCGGGCGCACCGGCCAGACCGTGATCGTGTTCGCCGTCACCGACCCGGACGCCGGCAAGCGCGGCATCTCGGCTTTCATCGTCCCGACCGACACCCCGGGCTACCAGGTCGTGCGCGTCGAGGACAAGCTCGGACAGAATCTGTCCGACACCTGCCAGATCGCCTTCGAGGACATGCGCATCCCGGCCGCGTGGCGGCTGGGCGAGGAAGGCCAGGGCTACAAGATCGCGCTGGCCAACCTTGAGGGCGGTCGCATCGGCATCGCCTCGCAGGCGGTGGGCATGGCGCGCGCGGCCTTCGAGTGCGCGCGCGATTATGCGCGCGACCGGCAGGCTTTCGGCAAGCCCATCATGGAGCACCAGGCCGTGGCCTTCCGCCTGGCTGACATGGCCACGCGCATCCACGCGGCCAGGCAGATGGTGCTGCACGCGGCGGCCTTGCGCGAGGCCGGCAGGCCGGCGCTGACCGAAGCCTCGATGGCCAAGCTGTACGCGTCCGAGATGGCCGAGCAGGTCTGCTCGGCGGCGATCCAGACGCTGGGCGGCTACGGCTACCTGAAGGATTTTCCGGTCGAGCGCATTTATCGCGACGTGCGCGTCTGCCAGATCTACGAGGGCACCAGCGACATCCAGCGCCTGGTGATCGCCCGCAGCCTGGCCTGAGCGCGCCGTTCTTTCCACGGCCGGTCGTGCCGGACCGGATCACGGGCCCAGATCATCGGCCGTAACTGCCGGGCGGACCTGCGGGACGGGCGGTCCGCCGGCGCCGCAGCCACAGGCCATAGACGACGAGATTGCCAGCGACCAGCAAGGTGGCCAGCACGATCTGCGTCTCGCGGGTTAACCCTTCCGGGTAGATGGCGGCGGTCAGATAGTGCTCGATGAAGCCGCCGGCATAACCCTGCTGGCCGGCGCGGGCGCGCAACGCGTTTTCCAGCGGCGTCAGCGGACAGAGCCAACCCATGCCGATCACCAGCGCGCCCCAGGCCAGCGCGGGCAGGTGCAGCCACGCCAGGCGCGGACGCCACAAGGCCAGCAGGCCGCCGAACATCACGAAGGCGATGAAGACCGCGTGGAAAGCCAGCACCAGGTCGGCGAGCGTGCGGTAGAGCATGGCGGGAATTCCGGAAAATGGGCGGGGTTCGCGACCATCGCAATGGCGCGGCCCGGGATCGCGGCTTACGGCTTGCGGCGTCCCGGCGGCCCGCGCTCAGGTTTTCAGGTCGCGCAGCAGCTTGGCCAGTTCGGGCGCCTGCATCAGCGAGACGCCGTTCGCACGCGCGTATTGCAGGGCCGTGTCGGGCACTTCGCCCAGGGCGATGCAGATGGCTTCGCGCGCGCCGCGGCGTTCGCGTTCGGCCTGCAATTCTCGCAAGGGCTCGACGCCGACGCGCGCCGCCTTCCAGCGCCGGGCGCCGACGATGGCGACGTGGCCGTCCTTGCTCAGGGCGAAATCGGCGCCGGGCGCCTGCAGGCGCTCGACCTCGCAGCCGTCGCGCTGGAAGCCGGCTTGAACCGCGCGGGAAAAATCCGTCCAGGACATCGCGGCGGCGGCCTGCGCCACGGCCTGCACGCGCGTCTCGGACGGCGCGCGCAGCTGCTTCCAGGCCGCCATGATGGCGATCACGGCGAAGGGGATGGCGGCGAACACGCCCATGGCCGCGTACTCCAGCGGCAGCGCGGCGAAACCACCCACGCTCAGCAGCGCCGCGATGGCCGCGCTGATCCACCAGGGTGAGCGCAGCAGCACCGCGAAGATGGAATTCCGGGGCATCTTGAATTTCATGGCGGATCGGGCTCGGTGGGTGGCAGGGGCGGGGTCAGGCCGCGTCGTCGTGGCCGTCGCCATCGCCGTCGCGCACCACGATGCGCAGGTCGCCGATGTCGACGATCTGGCCGGCGCGGATCTTGGCGGTCTTGCGGTGCTCGACCACGCCGCCCACGCTGACATGTCCCTCGGCGACCAGCATCTTGCCGGCGCCGCCGCTGTCGCAGGCGCCGGTCGCCTTGAGCAGCTGGTTCACTTCAATATACGGACAGCCGGGCGCGAGGGTGAATTCGATGATGGGCATGGCGAGGGAAATATCCAGGAAAGCGGACGTCAGGCCGGGCCATTGGCGGCCGGCGGATTGGCGGGCGGGGGCGGGTTGCCGGCCGAAGGCACGTCGCCTGGCGCTCGGACGCTGGGCTCGGCGCGCGCCATCCAGGCGATCAGCGAGGAACGCATGGCTTCCTCCACCGACATCTGGATCGGCTGCACCCATTCCTGCGGCACGAACACGGTGTAGCCGCCAATCATGTAGCCCATGGGCAGGTAGACCGCCACGCGCGCGCCCGGACTGAAGCCTTCGGGCAGGCCGTCCAAGTTGCGCCGAGTCACCAGGCCGACCAGTTCCAGCTGCTGGCCGGGAATGCGCAGGATCACGACCTGCTGCGCATTGGTCTTGGCGCTGGGCGAGAAATAGTCGGCGAAGCTCTTGAGCGAGGAATAGATGCTTTTGACCACGGGCAGGTTGGTGAAGGGCGTTTCCACCAGCGTCAGGACGCGCTTGACGCGCTCCTTGGACACCAGGTAGCCGATCAGCAGAATGCCGAGGATGCCCAGGGCCAGGCCCATGCCCGGCACGTAGAAGCCACCGATGAACGGGCGCAGGAAGGTCAGCGCCACGGCCTCGGTCCAGGCCAGGAAGATATACAGCAGGTATACCGTCAGGGCCAGGGGCAGGACCGTGATCAGGCCACGGAAGAAGTATTTATAGAGACGGTGCATAGGCGAAAACAAGCATCAGGACGCGCGCCGCAGGGCAGGCGCGGGGCCGGCCGGGGAGCAAAAGGGGTGCCAGCATACCAGCCGCTGGCCGCCGGCTCTGTTACAAATCGCGCGCGTCTATCTATCGACGGGCAGATACAGCGATTCCTTGATCTCTTCCATCACGATGTAGCTGTGCGATTCGGCGGAAGCGGGCAGGCGCTTGAGGATCTCGCCGAGCAGGCGGCGGTATTCGTTCATTTCGCTCAGGCGCGCCTTGACCAGGTAGTCGAACTCGCCGGACACCAGGTGGCATTCCATGACTTCGGGCACGTACAGCAGTTCCTGCTTGACCTTGTCGAACACGTCGCCGGACTTGGCGGACAGCTTGATTTCCAGGAACACCAGCAGGTTCTTGCCCAGCGCCGCCGGATTGACGCGCGCGTGGTAGCCGGTGATCACGCCCTCGCGCTCCATGCGCTTGATGCGGTCGGAGCAGGGGGTGGCGGACAGGTTCACGCGCTCGGCCAATTCCGTGACCGGAATGCGGCCCTCGCGCTGAAGGATATCCAGGATTTTCAGGTCTAGGCGGTCCAGTTCGCGCATTTCACTTTCGCAGGGTCAAAAAGCAGGGTTGGTCGGGAAAAAGCACTGCCAAAGCAAAATCTTCAGTGATATTCACTGTGATAAGGGTCATAGACTACCGAAATTCCTGCATAAAACCAACCATCGGAAAGAATCATGCATGTGATCGTCCTCGGCAGCGGTGTCATCGGCACGACGACCGCCTATTACCTGGCCCGCCAGGGCGCCAAAGTGACGGTGCTGGACCGCCAGCCCGCGGCCGCCAAGGAGACCAGCTACGCCAACGCCGGCCAGGTCTCGCCCGGTTATTCCACGCCGTGGGCCGCGCCCGGCATTCCGATGAAGGCCATCAAGTGGCTGTTCCAGAAGCATGCGCCGCTGGCGATCCGCCTGGACGGCAGCCTGTTCCAGCTGAAATGGATGGCGGCCATGCTGGCCAACTGTTCGGCCGAGCGCTACGCGGTCAACAAGGAACGCATGCTGCGCCTGTCCGAGTACAGCCGCGATTGCCTGCGCGAACTGCGCGCGGCCACCGGCATCCATTATGAAGAGCGCACGCGCGGCACGCTGCAGCTGTTCCGCACCGAGGCGCAGCTGGAGGCGGCCCGCCGCGACATCGCCGTGCTGGAAGAGGTCGGCGTGCCCTACGAGCTGCTGGACCGCAACCGCCTGGCCACCGCCGAGCCGGCCCTCGAACGCTCCAGCCACAAGCTGAGCGGTGGTCTGCGCCTGCCCAACGACGAGACCGGCGACTGCCATCTGTTCACCACCCGCCTGGCGGCCATGGCCGCCGAGCTGGGCGTGGAGTTCCGCTATGGCCAGAACGTGGCCGGCCTGAACACCGCGGGCGGCCAGATCACCGGCGTGCGCGTCGGCGACGAGGTGCTGACCGCCGACCGCTACGTGGCCGCCTTCGGCAGCTACACGCGCGGCTTCCTGGAGCCGCTGGGCCTGGACCTGCCGGTCTATCCGCTCAAGGGCTATTCGCTGACCGTGCCCATGGTCGACGAGTCCGCCGCGCCGGTGTCGACCATCCTGGACGAAACCTACAAGATCGCCGTGACGCGCTTTGACCAGCGCATCCGCGTCGGCGGCATGGCCGAGGTGGCGGGTTTCGACCTGCGCCTGAAGGACGCCCGCCGCAAGACGCTGGAGATGGTGGTGGATGATCTCTTCCCCGGCAGCGGCGACCTGCCGCGCGCCGAATTCTGGACCGGCCTGCGGCCGATGACGCCGGATGGCACGCCGGTGGTGGGCGCCACCCGCTACGACAACCTGTTCCTGAACACCGGCCACGGCACGCTGGGCTGGACCATGGCCTGCGGTTCGGGCAAGCTGGTGGCGGATCAGGTCATGGGCCAGCGTCCGGCCATCCGCGCCGACGACCTGGGCCTGTCGCGCTACGACCGGGGCGCCGCGCGCAGCCAGCCGCTGGTGCTGGGCGGCAAGGGCGCCTGAGCCCGACTGACGTTTGTCTCCAGCGCTGGCCAGAAGCCGGCGCCTTTATACGGCCCGCCCGGCGCACGATACCGGCCGGGCCGTCGTTTATCCAGCGTCGCCAATGACGCCTTGCCGGGTGACATGGCGGTCAACCAGGCGGGGCGATGCGCGGCTGCTGTGGGTGACGGCAGGGTCCCTGTCGAGGGCCGTCCGCGCCCGCGCGCTTGTGACACAATCGCCGCATGACGCATATCCTGCATACCGCCGACTGGCAGATCGGCCGCCAGTACGGCCAATTCGATTCCGATGACGCCGCCATGCTGGCCGAGGCCCGCTACGACGCCGTGGCCCGGATCGCCGAACTGGCGGCCCAGCGCGGCGTGGACGCGGTGCTGGTGGCCGGCGACGTGTTCGACACGCAAGGCATCTCCGACCGTGGCATCCGTCGCCTATTCGGCGCGCTGGGCGCCTACGCCGGCCCCTGGGTGATGATCGCCGGCAACCACGACGCCGCGCTGGCCGACAGCGTCTGGACCCGCGCCATCCAGCTGGGCTGCGTGCCCGCCAATGTGCATGTGCCGCTGCGCGCCGGCGTGGTGGACCTGCCCGGCGCCAACCTGGCGGTGCTGGCCGCTCCGCTCACCCAGCGCCACACCTACGATGACGTGACCCAGGCGTTCGACCTGATGGAAAGCGAGGCCGGCCGCGTGCGCGTCGGACTGGCGCACGGCAGCGTCACGGGCCGCTTGCCGGACACCATCGACGCCACCAACCCTATCGCGGCGGACCGCGCTGCGCGCGCGCGGCTGGACTATCTGGCGCTGGGCGACTGGCACGGCTGCCTGCGGGTGGACGAGCGTTGCTGGTATGCGGGCACGCCCGAGCAGGATCGCTTCCGGGGCAATGAGCCGGGCTATGTGCTGGACGTGCGCATCGCTGGCCCGGGCGCGGCGCCGGAGGTCGAGCGCGTGGCCCTGGGCCGCTACCGCTGGTCCGCCTGGCGCGAGACGCTGAGCCTGCCGACCGATGCCCAGGCGCTGGCCGACCGTCTGGCCGCGCTGCGCGGCGAGGACGTGCTGAAGCTGGAGCTGGCCGGCCATGTCGGCATGCCCGGCTGGGAGCTGCTGCAACGCGCTGCGGGCGAGGCGGCCGCGCAGGCGCGCGCGCTGCTCTGTGATTTCTCGGGCCTGCTGCTGGAGCCGGACGAGGCCGATTTCGCGCAGCTGGGCGCCAGCGGCTACGTGGCCGAGGTCGCGGCGCAGTTGCAGGCGATGCAGGCCGCGCCGGGCGACGAGGCGCAAGCCGCCGTTGCCTCCGAGGCGCTGCGGCTGCTGCTGCGGATGCAGCGCGAGGCAGCGGCCGAAGGAGGCGCGCAATGAAGCTGTCGCGCATCGTCGTGGAAGAATTCCGCAAGTTCCGCCAGCCCCTGGCGCTGGACGGCCTGCAGCCCGGGCTGAACCTGTTTGTCGGCCCCAACGAGGCCGGCAAGAGCACCGTGGCGGCGGCCATCCGCGCCGCCTTTCTCGAGCGCTACAGCACCAAGACGGTCGCCGATCTGGCGCCGCGCGGCGAATCCGGCGCGCGGCCCAGCGTGGAGCTGGCGTTCAGCCACGCGGGGCGTGACTACGTGCTGAAAAAGCAGTTCCTGACTAAGGCGCGCTGCGAGCTGCTGATCGATGGCGGCGCCGAACGCCTGGACGGCGAGGCGGCCGAGAATGCGCTGGCGGCGCTGTTGGGCTTCGACTTGCCCGGACGTGGACAGAGCAAGCCCGAGCAGGCGGGCATCCCCGGGCTGCTGTGGATCCAGCAGGGCGAGGGCCAGTCGCTCAGCGCGCCGGCTGGCCACGCCCAGGGCCATCTGCGAGAAGCGCTGACGCGCCTGTCCGGCGAACTGGCGGCCGGCGATGGCGACAGGCTGTTCGAGCGCGTGTCCGCCGAGCGCGGCGCGCTGCTGGACGCGCGCAACGGCAAGCCCAAGGGCGTGTTCAAGGATGCCGATGAGGCGTTGGCGCGCGCGCGGTCGGCGCGCGATGACGCTTTGCGCGCCAAGGCGCAGTTGGACGCGGACGTCGACCGGCTGGCCGCCTTGCGCCAGGAACATGGGCAGGCGCAGCAAGCCGAGCCCTGGAAGGCGCTGGAAGCGCGGGCCGCCGAGGCGCGCACGCGCCTGGCGGCTCTGGCGCGCGAGCGCGAGACGCTGGAAGGCTTGCGCCGCGAGCTGGCGCAGGCCGCCAGCAATCTGGGCCTGTTGCAGGATCAGGTCGGGCGCGACCAGCAGGATGAAGCCGAACTGCGGACGCTGGAACAGCAGGCGCAGGCGGCCGCCGAGCGCCTGCGCCAGTCCGAGGCGCCGCTGGCGCGCGCGCTGCAACAGCGCGACGCGCAACGCGCCGCCGCCGACGCGGCGCGGCTGGCCTTGACGGCGGCGCAGGCGCAGGCCGATCGGCGCGACCTGGAACAGCAATTGCGCCAGCTGGACGCCGACACGGAGCGCCTGGATGGCGCGCTGAAAGCGGCGGATGAACTGATTGCCCAGGGATCGGCGCTCAAGGCCGAGGTGGTTGGCATCGAAGTGCTGGACGCCGATCTGCAGGGACTGCGCGGGATCGAAAGCCAGCGGGCCAGCCTGCGCGCCCAGCTGCAGGCCGTGGCCACGCGGCTGTCGTACCGATTGGAGCCGGGCGCGCGGGCGCTGCTGGACGGCCGCGAACTGGAGGTCGACGGGCAACTGCTGTTGACGGCGGCGGCGGAGCTGGAACTGCCCGGCGTGGGCCGGCTGCGCATCGAGCCGGGCGGCAAGGACCTGCCCGCGCTGCAACGCGAACTGGCCGCGCTGGACGCCGAAGGGGCGGCGCTGCTGGCCCGCCTGGGCGCGGCCAGCGTCGATGAGGTCGAGGCGCGCCATGCCCGCCATGCCGCGCTCAAGGGCGATCTGGAAGGCATGCGCAGGGCGTTGCAGATCCACGCGCCCAAGGGCATCGACATGCTGCGCGGCCAGCGCGACGAGGCGCTGGCGCGGCGCGATGCGCTGCGAGCGCGTCTGCATGCCTTGCCGCCGGCCGCCGCCGGCGAGGCCCTGGACCTCGCCTCGGCGCGGCAGGCCCTGGGCGAGGCGGAGGCTGCCGCCGAACACGCGGGCAATGCCTGGGCCGAGGCCCGGCGCGCGGCGGACGCGGAGGCAACCCGCGCCCAGATGCTGCAATCGCAGGCCACGGCCAGCCGGACCGCGCTGCTGTCGCCCGAGCGCGTCGCGCAGCGGCAGGAGCGGGCAGGGCGGCTGGCCGAGACGCGCAGCCATCATGATCTGCTGGCGCGGCGGCTGGGCGAGGCCGAGGCGGCGCTGGACGGCCAGCGCCCGGCGCTGATCGAGCAGGACGCGTTGCGCTTCGAACAGTCGGCCGCGCTGGAGCGCGAGGCGCAGCAGCGCCGGCACGGCGAGATGCTGCAATTGCAGGGCAAGCTGGACCAGGCCGGCGCGCAAGGCCTGGGCGAACGGCTGTCCGAGGCCGAGGCCGATTGCGAGCGGCTGCAACGTCGCCGCGACGAGCTGGATCGGCGCGCGCAGGCGCTGGACTTGCTGTTGCGGCTGCTGAGCGACAAGCGCGCGGCCGCCACCCAGCGGCTGCAGGCGCCGCTGGCGCGCCGGCTGCGTCATTACCTTGGGCTGCTGTTCCCCGAAGCGGCGCTGCGCCTGGACGATGCCTTGCTGCCCGCCGCCTTGCAGCGCGCCGGCGGCGAGGACGCGCTGGACAGCCTGAGTTTCGGCACCCGCGAGCAGCTGGGCATCCTGGCGCGCTTCGCCTACGCCGACCTGTTGCAGGAGGCGGGGCGTCCGACGCTGCTGGTGCTGGACGATGCACTGGTTCACGCCGACGAGGGCCGCCGCGACTTCATGAAGCGGGCGCTGTTCGATGCCGCGACACGCCACCAGATCCTGATGTTCACCTGCCATGGCGAGGCCTGGCGCGACCTGGGCGTGGCGCAGCGGCGCATCGGCGACGCGTAGGCTGGGCGTATGACGCGGACGAATTACGCGGACGAATGATGCGGACGCACGACTTCGAGCGGTGTTCCGAGCCGCGAATGGCGGGCTCGCTCAAGTCGCGTGACGCCGCTGGACGCGCCCGCTGTCCGCGCGTAGACTACGGCACTTGACCCTGTGCGGTATCCAGGTCGGACGCCACGTCCGGCCCGTGTCCGCACAAGAAAGAGGCGATCCTTCCTGATCTCCGGGTCGTTCACCCCCAAGCTCATGTCCGACTTCCTGTCCATCGCCGTCACCGCCAGCGCCGTCCGCGCAGCGGGCACGCGCGCGCCGGCACGGGCCATGACGCGAGGCGCGGTGGTCTCTCCTCCTGTCGCAGCGGCGCCGCCGCCCGCGGCCCCGCCGACCGTCGTCGGGGTCGTCTCCGTCGTCGCGGGCCCGTACCCGCCGTCGGCCGTCGTCCGCCGCTAAGGCGCTTCCCGCTCGTTCCGATCCGTTCGGGCGATCCGGTACGCGCCGCGCTTCGTCCAATCACGCTCCTGCCTGGCCCGCCAACCGCCTGCCTTGACGCCTGAACGCGTCCGGCGGTTCGCGCATCCGTCTCGCCGCTTTCCCGCGACGGGATGGCCCGGACTCGAGCCTGTTCACTCATCGACAGGTAGAAACTCATGTCTTTCAACCGGAATGCGTGGGCCGCACATGGCTCCACTTCCTTGTTCGTGCTGCTGTGGAGCGGCGGCGCGATCTTCGCCAAATGGGGGCTGGCGCATGCCTCCGCCTTTGGCTTCCTGCTGCTGCGCTTCGTGCTGGCGCTGACGGTGTTGCTGGCGATTTGCGCCGGTCGCCGCCGCTGGCTGCCGGCGCCGGGCACGCGCGTCAGCGTGGCGCTGACGGGCTTCCTGCTCATCGGCTGCTATTCCATCTGCTATCTGCTGGCGCTGGACCACGGCGTCACGCCAGGGGTGTTGGCGACCCTGCTGGGCGCGCAGCCCATTCTGACGCTGGCGCTGATGGAGCGGCGCTTCGACGCGGGCCGCGTGTCGGGCCTGTTGCTGGCCCTGGCCGGGCTCATCATGGTGGTGTTCCAGAGCATCGCCTTGGCGCGCTATTCGGCGGCGGGCATCGGCTTCGCCCTGGCCGCGCTGCTGAGCATGACGGCGGGCGCCATCCTGCAGAAGCGCGCCAGCCAGCCGCCCATGGACGTGATGCCGCTGCAATACGCGGTCAGCCTCGTCCTGTGCCTGCTGTTCGCGCCGTTCCAGCCCTTGTGGGCGGACTGGAGCATCGGTTTCGTGTTGCCCTGGCTGTGGATGGGCCTGGTGATCTCGGTGGGCGCGACGCTGCTGTTCTACCGCATGATCCAGGCGGGCAACCTGGTCAACGTGACCAGCCTGTTCTACCTGGTGCCGGTCGGCACGGCGCTGCTGGATTTCCTGATCCTGGGCAATCGGCTGCCGGTCTTGAGCCTGGTCGGGATGGCGGCGATCCTGCTGGGGCTGATGCTGGTGCTCAGGCCGGCGCGATAGCGGGGAGGGCGCCAGCTCTTGCGCGGCGGCTGGCGCCCGTGCGGCCTTGCCGTCGCGCGGGCGCCCGGCCCGGTCAGGCCAGTTCCAGTTCCCGCGCTTCCCAATGCCCGCTGACCAGCTGGCTGGGGCGCTCGCTCGCGATGACCCTGGCGCAGACCGGCCAGGCGTCCAGGCGCACGTTCAGGCCGGCATAGATGCCGTGGCCGGGGCCGGCCGTGATGGCGCCTTGCGCCTGGATGCCTTCGCCCGCGCGGATGGCGCCCTCGGCGCGGATGTCCTCGCCGGCGATCATGCCCCAACCGGCGGCCAGGTGCTCGCCGCAATCGACGGACGCGCCGGCCTGGATGCCGCAGCCGGCGCTGAGCGCCTTGGCGGCGATGACCGAGCCGCCCGCCTTGAGGCCCTGGCCGCAGGCGATGGCGTCGTCGCAGGCCACGTCCTGGCCCGCGTGCAGATGGCCTCCCACGGTCATCTTGCCGCCCGCGCGCACATCCCATTTGGCGCGCGCGTTGCCGGCGCAGTCCAGCGTGTCGGCCGTCTCGATGCCCCATTCGGCGCTGATGTCGCCGCCCGCGCGCAGCAGGCCGGCGCTGGCGATCTGGGCGCCCGACTGGATGTTCTCGCCGGCGATCACCGATTCGCCGGCGCGGATGCCGCCGCCCGCGATGATGCCGCGTCCGGCGCGCACCACGGAATCCACATTGATGCCCATGCGCACCTCGATCGTGCCGGCGAACACCACCGCGCTGGCGTCGATCTCGTCCAGCCGCAGCACCGCGTCGGTCGGGCCGAACTGGTCCAGCAGCCAGCAGGCATCGCCGACGCGGCCGTCGGCGACCAGGGCGTCGAGCACGGCCTGATAGTCGCCCTGTCCGTTGTGATCCCGCAGGAACCATTTGTAGCCGCCCGCGCAGGGATTCTTGGCTTTGACGAAATTCTTGGTGAGTTGCATGACGATAGGCGCAAAGGTCGTGTGCGCCCGGCCGGCCGCCGTCCGGTTCAGGGCGGACGGAAGCGGGCCGAGCGGCAGGGACCGCCGGCCTGGATGTGGGCGGGCGGTCCCGGGCCGAGGCCAGCGGCGGGCGCGGATGTGCGCAAGCAGCCGGCGGCGGGCCGGAAAAGGGTGGAAAACGGGAAGGGGCGCCGGCGGATTAGCCGGGCTTGGAGCGCGCGTAAGCGGAACGCGCGGCGACTTCCTGCGAGCTCAACAGGGTCGAGCGCAGGGCGCAAAGGGCGCTGGCGGCGTCAGGAGGGGAGGAAAGATCGGATCGCACGGGGGCAGATGCTACCACCGGGGCGATTGCAGTCAAGGGGCTGCGGTCCGGGCGCAACGGTCCGGCGCCGCCGCGCCCGGGGGAGCGGACGAGGCGGCGCGGCCGGCAGGGGCGTTCAGTTCGACAGCTTGATGTCGCGGTCCTTGGCGATGCGCTGGCGCAGTTCCAGTTCGCGCTTGATCAGGGCGGCGTATTCGGCCGGTGTGCTGCCGTCCACCAGCGAGCCGCCATCGGCCAGGCGCTGGGCGATCTTCGGATCCTTCAGCACCTTGACGGCGGCGGCGTGGATGCGATCGACCACGGCCTGCGGGGTGCCCGCCGGCGCGACCAGGCCATACCAGGCCATGTTGTCCATCTGCGGCAGGCCGGCTTCCCCGAAGTTCGGCACGTCCGGCAGCGAGGGCAGGCGCTTGGGCGCCTCGATCGCCAGGGCGCGTAGCTTGCCGGCCTGGATATGGGGCATGGAAGAGGGCAGGTTGTCGAATTGCGCGTTGACCTGGCCGGCGATCACGTCGTTCAGCGCCGGGCCCGAGCCACGGTATGGCACGTGCACCATGTCGGTATTGGTCAGCGACTTGAACAGCTCGCCGTCCAGGTGGCTGATGCCGCCGGTGCCGGACGAGGCATAGCTGTACTTGCCCGGGTTGTTCTTGAGCAGCGTGATGAATTCGGCCAGGGTCTTGGCCGGCACCGAGGGGTTCACGGTCAGGACGTTGGGCACGTTGACCAGATTGGTGATGGGGGTGAAGTCCTTGATCGGGTTGTAGGGGTTCTGCGGATTGGTGGCAGGGTTGGTGGCCATGGTGCTGACGGTGGCCACGCCCAGGGTGTAGCCGTCGGGCGTCGAGCGCACCAGGGAGTCGGCGCCGATGGAGCCGCCGCCGCCGCCCCGGTTCTCGACCACGACGGCCTGGCCCAGCTCGCGGGTCAGCCCCTCGGACACGATACGAGCGACGATGTCGGTGGTGCCGCCGGCGGCGAAGGGCACGATCAGGCGAATGGGTTTGCTGGGGTAGGCGTCGGCGGCCACGGCGGCCGAGCTGAGGCAGAGGCCCGCGAGGGCGGCGGCCAGGGCGGCCTTGGCTTGGGTAAGCGCGGTCAAGAGTCTTCTCCGTATCTTTTATCTTCTGAGGGACTGGGGCGGCGCCTGCGGGCCGCCTCCGTAGCGCGCCGCATTCCTTTTGAGAGCGCGTCACGGGGGCCATTCAACCGAGGAAGCCGGGGCAGGTCAAGCCGGGGGAGTCCCTGTCTGGCGCGGTGTGAGGAAGGGTGCGCGGCTCCGCCGCTCAGGGTTCTCACAGGGTCGGAATGCGCAATGATTGCGCAGCGATCCTGCCGTCATCGGACCGCTACGCGCATAAATCTCTGCATAACTTACAAGAATCTGATATTTTTCGGATGAGATTCTTGGCCGGTCTTGCAAGAAAACTATTGCGTTTGTTTCTCCCGTCGCCGTTCAATGGCGCAGATGTAGTTCCCGCGGGGCAACGCGTAGTGCAGCGACGCACCAGGCCAGGGTTCCGTCCGTCTTTGTCTTTCAATCCCCGGTCTGTTTCGTCTCTCGCTGCCTGGCGCTGGCGGGAGGGGGCCCGGACACTCTCGGAACGCCATGTCGCTGATCCTGATCCTCGCTCTGCCGTTCGCCGGCAGCCTGTGCGCCGCGCTGCTGCCGTCCAACGCCCGCAACGCCGAAGCCTGGCTGGCTGGCCTCATCGCGCTCGCCTGCGCGGTGCTGGTGGCGAGCCTCTATCCCCAGGTCGCCGGCGGCGGCGTGGTCCGCTACGACATCCCCTGGGCGCCAGCGCTGGGGCTGCAATTCACGTTGCGCATGGACGGCTACGCCTGGCTGTTCTCGCTGATCGTCTCGGGCATGGGCGCGCTGGTGGTGCTGTACGCGCGCTACTACATGTCGCCGGAAGATCCGGTGCCACGCTTCTTTTCCTTCTTCCAGGCCTTCATGGCCGCCATGCTGGGCGTGGTGCTGTCCGGCAATCTGATCCAGCTGGTGATGTTCTGGGAAATGACCAGCCTGGCCTCGTTCATGCTGATCGCCTACTGGCACCATCGCCTGGACGCGCGGCGCGGCGCGCGCATGGCGCTCACCGTCACCGGCGCGGGCGGGCTGTGCCTGCTGGCCGGCGTGCTGATCCTGGGCCACATCGTCGGCAGCTACGACATGGACCGGGTGCTGGCCGCCGGCGACCTCGTGCGCGCGGATCCCTGGTATCCCGCGGTGCTGGCGCTGGTGGCGCTGGGCGCGCTGACCAAGAGCGCGCAGTTCCCGTTCCAGTTCTGGCTGCCCAACGCCATGGCCGCGCCCACGCCGGTGTCGGCCTACCTGCACTCGGCCACCATGGTGAAGGCCGGGGTGTTCCTGCTGGCGAGATTCTGGCCGGTGCTGGCCGGCACCGACGCCTGGTTCTGGATCATCGGCGGGGCGGGGCTGATCACGCTGGTGCTGGGCGCCTACGCCGCCATCTTCCAGCAGGACATGAAGGGCGTGCTGGCCTATTCCACCATCAGCCACCTGGGCCTGATCACGCTGCTGCTGGGCCTGAACAGCAGCCTGGCGCTGGTGGCCGCCATCTTCCACATGGTCAACCACGCGACCTTCAAGGCCTCGCTCTTCATGGCCGCCGGCATCGTCGACCACGAGACCGGCACGCGCGACCTGGGCCGGCTCTCCGGCCTGTACAAGGCCATGCCGATCACGGCCACGCTGGCCATGGTGGCGGCCGCGTCCATGGCGGGGGTGCCGCTGCTCAACGGCTTCATCTCGAAAGAGATGTTCTTCGCCGAAACCACCTTCGTCAGCGGCGACTGGACCACTCGCGTCGGGCTGCCGCTGGCGGCTACCGTTGCCGGCGCCTTCAGCGTGGCCTATTCGCTGCGCTTCATCCTGCAGGTGTTCTTCGGGCCGCCGGCCACCGACCTGCCGCGCGCGCCGCACGAGCCGCCGCGCTGGATGCTGTTTCCCAGCGCGCTGCTGGTGTTCATGTGCCTGCTGGTCGGCGTGTTCCCGGCGTACACCGTGGGTCCGTTCCTGGCCACGGCCGCGCAGAGCATCCTGGGCGCGGACATGCCCGAATACAGCCTGGCCGTCTGGCACGGCGTGAACCTGCCGCTGGTCATGAGCGTGGTCGCCATGACGGCGGGCGTGGTGCTGTACCTGGCGCTGCGCGCGCACCAGCAGGCCAATCCCGGCCGCGTGCCCTTCATCTACCGCTTCGACGGCCGGCGCAGCTTCGAGACGCTGCTGGACGGCTCCAGCGTGGCGGCGTCCTGGCTGCTGCGCTGGCTGGCGTCCTCGCGCCTGCAGGTGCAGATGCTGCTGATCGTGCTGGGCACGCTGTTCGTGGCGTGGCTGCCGCTGCGCGCCGGCGGCTGGCTGGATGGCGCGGGCCATCTGACCACGGTGGACCCGGCCTTCGCCCTGCTGTGGCTGGTGGGCGGCGTCTGCGCGGTGGCGGCGGCCTATCAGGCCAAGTACCACCGGCTGGCCTCGCTGGCGCTGGCGGGCGGCGCGGGCCTGGTGACCTGCCTGACCTTCGTCTGGTTCTCGGCGCCGGACCTGGCGCTGACGCAGCTGTCGGTCGAGGTGGTGACACTGGTCCTGCTGCTGCTGGGCCTGCGCTGGCTGCCGCGCCGCATCGAGCAGGATGACGAGGGCGCCTGGAGCAGCCTCAAGGCGCGCGGCCGCCGCCTGCGCGACCTGCTGATGGCCGTGGCCGCCGGCGGCGGCATGTCGGCGCTGGCCTACGCGGTGCTGACGCGGCCTCAGGGCGACACGATCTCCTCGTACTTCGTCGAGCGCGCGCTGCCGGACGGCGGCGGCACCAACGTGGTCAACGTGATCCTGGTGGATTTCCGCGGCTTCGATACCTTCGGCGAGATCACGGTGCTGGGCATCGTGGCGCTGACCGTGTACGCGCTGCTGCGCCGCTTCCGTCCCGCCGCCGAGAGCGCGGACCTGCCGCGCCAGCAGCTCGACCAGGACGGCGGCGTGCCGCTGGAAGCGCCGGACATCAAGCGCCTGCTGCCCGAGGGCAGGATGATGGTGCCGGCGGTGCTGGTGCGGCTGCTGTTGCCCACCGCCGCGCTGATCTCGGTGTATTTCCTGCTGCGCGGCCACAACCAGCCCGGCGGCGGCTTCGTCGGCGGCCTGATCTTCGCCACCTCGGTCATCCTGCAATACATGGTGGGCGGGGTGTACTGGGTGGAATCGCGCAGCCGGCTGAACCCGCAGAACTGGATCGGCCTGGGCCTGTTGTTCGCCGGCGCGGCGGCGGTGTCGGCCTGGCTGCTCTACAAGCCGTTCCTGGCCGCGGTGGCCTGGGACATCGCGCTGCCGCTGGTCGGCGACGTGCACCTGTCCAGCGTGCTGCTGTTCGACCTGGGCGTGTACATGCTGGTCGTGGGCTCCACCGTGCTGGTGCTGGTGGCGCTGGCGCACCAATCGCTGCGCGCGCAACGCAAGGCCGCTGTCGAAAGCCAGGCGGCGGCCGCTCAAACTGGGGAAGCTTGATGGAATTGATTTACGCCGTCGCGATCGGCGTCTTGGCGGGCTCGGGCGTCTGGCTGCTGCTGCGGCCACGGACGTTCCAGTTCATCATGGGCCTGTCGCTGGTTTCCTACGCGGTCAACCTGTTCATCTTCGGCATGGGCCGGCTCACCTCGGGACGCCCGCCGGTGATCGACCCGGCCGCCTCGCATGATCCGTCGTGGTATGCCGATCCCTTGCCGCAGGCCCTGGTGCTGACGGCCATCGTGATCGGCTTCGCCACCACGGCGCTGTTCCTGGTGGTATTGCTGGCGTCGCGGGGCCTGACCGGCACCGACCACGTCGACGGACGGGAGTCCGGATCTTGAGCTTCTGGTTGCAACATCTACCCGTATTGCCCATCGTCACGCCGCTGGTCGCCGGCGCGTTGATGCTGCTGCTGGCCGACACCAGCCGCCATGCCCGGGGCGCGATCTCCCTGTTGTCCACCGTGGCCCAGCTGGCCGCCGCCATTGCCTTGCTGGCCGCCGCCGGCGGCGCGGCGGGCTGGCCGGGCGGGGTGGGGGTCTACCTGGTCGGCGACTGGGCCGCGCCGTTCGGCATCGTGCTGGTGGTGGACCGGCTGGCCGCCGTCATGCTGACGCTGACCTCGGTGCTGGGCCTGGCCACGCTGATCTACGCGCTGGCGCGCTGGGACCGTGCCGGGGTGCATTTCCATTCCCTGTTCCAGTTCCTGCTGATGGGCCTGAACGGCGCCTTCCTGACCGGCGACCTGTTCAACCTGTTCGTGTTCTTCGAGGTGCTGCTGGCCGCGTCCTACGGCCTGCTGCTGCACGGCTCGGGCGTGGCGCGCGTCAGCGCCGGCATGCAGTACATCGCGGTGAACCTGGTGGCGTCCTTCCTGCTGCTGATCAGCATCGCGCTGATCTACGGCGTGACCGGCACGCTGAACATGGCCGACCTGGCGCTGCGCGCCGGCAATCTCGCCGGCGCCGACCGCATGCTGTTCGAGGCGGGCGCGGCGGTGCTGGGCGTGGCCTTCCTGGTCAAGGCGGGCGCCTGGCCGCTGAACTTCTGGCTGGTCAAGGGCTATGGCTCGGCTGGCGCGCCCATCGCCGCCATGTTCTCCATCATGACCAAGGTCGGCATCTACGCGCTGCTGCGCATCGGCTCGCTGCTGCTGCCCACCGGGGCGCCGGCCGCCTTCAGCCTGGACTGGATGTTCGCCGCTGGCCTGGCGACGCTGCTGTTCGGCGGCCTGGGGCTGCTGGCCACGCAGCAGCTGGAGAAGATGGTCGGCTATTGCGTGATCGTGTCCGCCGGCACGCTGCTGACGGCGCTGGGCATGCCGGGCGTGACGCTGACCGGGCCGGCGCTGTTCTACCTGATCAGCTCGGTGCTGACCACCGGCGCCTTCTTCATGCTGGCCGAGCTCATCGAGCGCACCCGAAGTTTTGGCGCCAACGTGCTGGCCGTGACGCTGGACGCCTTCGACCTGGACGATCCGGCCTCGGTGAACCGCTCCGACGACGTGGTGGGCGTGGCGATTCCGGCGGCCATGGCCTTCCTCGGCCTGGCCTTCATCAGCTGCGCCTTGCTGGTGACCGGGCTGCCGCCGCTGTCGGGCTTCGTGGCCAAGCTCTCGCTGCTGTCGGCGGCCGTGTCGGCCGCGACCGAGTCGGCGCCGCCGCTGGACGCCTGGCTGCTGGTGGCCGCCGTGCTGCTGTCTGGCCTGGCGGGCCTGATCGGGCTGGGGCGCGCGGGCATCCGCGTGTTCTGGGCCAGCGACGACCGCAGCACGCCGCGCCTGCGCGTGATCGAGGCCGGCCCGGTGGCGGTGCTGATCCTGCTGTGCGTCGGTCTGGCGGCGGGCGCCGGTCCGGTGTCGGCCTATCTGGACGACGCGGCGCGCTCGCTGGATCACCCCAAGTCGTACATCGACGCCGTGATGTCCGCCCAGACGGTGCGCGCGGCGCAAGGAGGCCAGTGATGCGGCGCGTGTATTTCCTGTTCCTGCCGCTGTTCCTGTTCGTGCTGTGGCTGGTGCTGAACGAAAGCCTGTCGGCCGGCCAGATCGCGCTGGGCGCGGCGCTGGCGCTGTGGTTCACCTGGGCCGCCAGCCGGCTGCGTCCGCTCAAGGCGCGGCCGCGGCGGCTGTGGAAGGCGGTGCCGCTGTTCCTGAACGTGACGGTCGACATCATCAAGTCCAATATCGCGGTGGCCAGGCTGATCCTGAATCCGCGCCGCAACGATTTTTCGCCGGGGTTCATCATGATCCCGCTGAGCATGCGGGATCCGCATGGCCTGGCGATGCTGGCCTGCATCGTCACCTACACGCCCGGCACGGTCTGGGTGGACCTGACCGACGACCATTGCCTGAAGCTGCACGTGCTGGACCTGCAGAACGAGGAGGAATGGGTGCAGCTGGTGCAGGACCGCTATGAGCGTCCGCTCAAGGAGATTTTCGAATGAACACCGTGCTTTACTGGGCGGCGTCCTTCGCCCTGGTGTGCTTCGCGCTGGGCATGGTGCTGGCCGCCGTGCGCCTGCTGCGCGGCCCAACCGCGCAGGACCGAGTGCTGGCGCTGGACACCCTCTACATCAACGGCATGCTGACCATGCTGGTCTTCGGCATCCGGTCGGGCACGTCGGTGTATTTCGACATCGCGCTGCTGATCGCGCTGTTCGGCTTCGTGGGTTCCACGGCCATGGCCCGCTTCCTGCTGCGCGGGGAGGTGATCGAGCCATGATCGAATCGCAGATTCCGCTGTGGGCGGGCATTCCGGCCAGCATCCTGCTGGTGCTGGGCGGGCTGCTGGCGCTGACTGGCTCGGCCGGCCTGCTGCGCTTCCGTTCCTTCTATGCCCGCATCCACGCGCCCACGCTCGGCAATACGCTGGGCTGCGGCTGCGTGCTGGCGTCTTCCATGCTGGTGTTCTCGGCGCTGTCGTCGCGGCCGGTGTTCCATGAGGTCATCATCACGCTGCTGCTGATCGTGTCCTCGCCGGTCACCGCCATGCTGCTGATGCGCGCCGCGACCTATCGCGGCAGCCTGAAGCGGGAAGACGCGGACAGGGACGCCCGCTAGGGGCGAGGAACAAAGTAACAAGGGACGCAACATGTACAGGCCCATGACCGCGTCCCGGCTGTTGCGGTGCGTCATGCTGGCGCGCGGGGCGCGCGGTGCGCGGACGGCTTGCGCGAGCGCAAGTCCGGGCCGGCCTTTTGCGCCGCGCGGCCCCAAAATGGATGAAACTTCAGCTTACGTTTCCACGTCGGTGGACATGCCCCGGTAGCGCCGGCGTGGGATAGTTGTTCCATGGGAGCGGCAGTCGGATTCCCGACCAGCCGCTCGTGTGTTCAATCGTCTCTCAGGAGCTGGCTATGAATGTACGTTCCATTTCCACGAAACGCCTCGCGGGCGCGCTCTGCGCCGCCGGACTGGTGCTGGGCGCCGCGGCCGCGCACGCCGCCGACCCGATCGGGCGCGCCGGCATCCAGGCGCAGTACGAGCAGGACGTGGCGAACTGCAAGAAGGGCACGACGGGCCAGGACCGCAGCGCCTGCCTGCGCGAGGCTGGCGCCGCCCGCGAGGAAGCCAATCGTCAGCGCTTGCAGGAGGGCTCGACGTCCCAGCTTCAGCAGAACATGCTGGACCGCTGCAATCGCCTGCCGCAGGCGTCCCGCCAGGACTGCATTACGCAGATGACCTCGCCCACCCAGGTGCGCGGCAGCGTGCAGGGCGGCGGCGTATTGCGCGAGACCGTGATCCAGGCGCCGGCCGAGAGCGCGCCGCCGCCCGCCGCCACGCCGGGCATGGCCCCGGCCACCGGCGCGCCGATGCGCCAGTAAGGCCGCGCCCGCCGGCGGCCGTGGCCGGCCGGACGGGCAGGGCGCGCGTCCGCGCGCGCCCATCGGGGCGCAGCCGCCGCCGCAATCAGGCAAAATGGCGGCTGTCGCCCTCACACACGCATATCCATGTCCGACGTCATCGCCCTGATTTTCGACTTCGACGACACGCTGGCCTCGGACAGCACGTCCGGGTTCCTGGGCAGCATCGGCGTGGACACCGCCAGTTTCTGGAAAGACCAGGTCGATCCGCTGCTGACCCATCACGATTGGGATCCGGTGCCCGCCTATCTGTACAAGATGATTCAGCTGTCGCAGGCCGGCCAGCACGGCCCGATCACGCAGCAGCGCCTGCGTGACTGGGGCGCGCGGCTGGAATTGCACGAAGGCGTTTCCACCCTGTTCCCGCGCCTGCGCGCGGCGGTGCGCGCCGAGCATCCGCAGGTGCAGCTGGAGTTCTACCTGATCTCCAGCGGCATCGGCGACGTGGTGCGTTCCACGCCCATCGCCCACGAGTTCACAGAGATCTGGGCGTCCGAGTTCACTTATGGCGCCGACGGCGGCATCGAGTTTCCGCGCCGCATCGTCAGCTTCACCGACAAGACGCGCTACCTGTTCCACATCCAGAAGGGCATCATCGGACGGGAGTTCCGCAACAAGCCGTTCGAGGTCAACCGCAAGGTGCCCGAGGACCGCCTGCGCGTGCCGTTCGACCAGATGGTCTTCGTCGGCGATGGCTACACCGACATTCCGTGCTTCTCGCTGATCCGCCGCGCCGGCGGCTTCGCCTTCGGCGTGTGGGACCCCAAGCACCGCGACAAGCGTAGCCGCGCCTGGGGCTTCATCGAGGAAGGCCGGGTGTCCAACCTGAATCAGGCCCGCTACGACGAGAACGCCGAGCTGTATCAATGGCTGGAAGAGGCCGTCACCAGCCTGGCTGGCCGCATCACGCTGAAGTCCCGGGTGTACCGTGGCTGAGGCGGCGCTGATCGCGCCGCCCGCGCCGTGGACCGCCCAGGACGAGCAGTTCATGCGGCTGGCGCTGGAACTGGCGCAGGAGGCCTACGACATCGGCGAGGTGCCGGTGGGCGCGCTGGTGGTGTCGGCGCAGGGCGACATCCTGGGCCGCGGCTACAACCGCACCATCATCGACCACGATCCCACCGCGCACGCCGAGATCGTGGCGCTGCGCGCCGCCGCCGCGCAGCTGGAGAACTACCGGCTGCCGGGCATCAGCGTCTATGTCACGCTGGAACCCTGCGTCATGTGCATCGGCGCCATGCTGCACGCGCGCCTGGCGCGGGTGGTGTTCGGCGCGCATGATCCCAAGACGGGTGCCTGCGGCAGCGTGCTGGATGTCGGCGCCGTCCCCAAACTCAATCACCACACCTCGGTCACAGGCGGCGTGCTGGCGGAAACCTGCGGCGACCTGCTGCGCCGGTTCTTCCGCGAGCGCCGCAGCAAGGAATCCAAAGCATGAGCAGCAAGTCCAAGAGCGGCAAGTCCAAGGCCGCCCACGATCACGACGCCCACCACGAGCACGCGCATGACCACGACGGCCATGTCTGCGACGATGACTGCGGCCACGACCATGATCATCCCCACGCGCTGCCGGACGCGCGCGGCATTTACCTGATTTCGCCGTCCTCGGCCGTGCGCGATCCCGACACCGTGGCGCTGGCGCGCCAGCGCCTGGAGGCCCAGGGCTTCAAGACCGCGCTGGACCGCACGGCGCTGGCCGTGCACCAGCGCTTTGCCGGCACCGACGCCCAGCGTCTGGCCAGCCTGACGCGCGCCACCAAGCAGAAGCTGCCCATCGTCATGGCGACGCGCGGCGGCTACGGCCTGGGTCGGCTGCTGCATCTGATCGACTGGAAGGCCATGGCCGACAGCGGCAAGCGCTTCGTCGGCCTGAGCGACTTCACCGCCTTCAACCTGGCCCTGCTGGCCAAGACCGGCGCGGTCAGCTACACCGGCGCGACCGCCGTCGCCGATTTCGGCGGCAAGAAGGTCGACGACCTGACCGAGGCGCTGTTCGGCGAGATCATGCGTGGCGAGCTGGAGATTCTCAGCTTCGAGACCCAGGACGCCGATCCGGTCGATTGCCGCGGCATCCTGTGGGGCGGCAACCTGGCGATGGTGGCGTCGCTGCTGGGCACGCCGTACATGCCCAAGGTGCGCGGCGGCATCCTGTTCCTGGAGGACGTGGCCGAGCATCCTTACCGCGTCGAGCGCATGTTGATCCAGCTGTGGCAAGCCGGCATCCTGGACAAGCAGAAGGCCATCGTGCTGGGCCGCTTCAGCGATTACAAGCTGGCGCCGCATGACAATGGCTATGACCTGCACGAAGTCGTCGCCTGGCTGCGCAAGACGGTCAAGGTGCCGGTGGTCACGGGCCTGCCCTACGGCCACGTCGCCACCAAGGCCACGCTGCCGATCGGACAGAAGGTCGGCCTGGCCACCGAGCCGGGCATGGCGCACCTGGTGATCGACGAGCATATGCATTGAGGTGGACCCCGCCGGCGAGGCGGGATCCTGCGAGGCGCTTTCCCGCTACTTGAACAGGCGATCGACCAGGGACTTGGCCTTCTGTTCGCCTTGTCGCTTGGCCTCGGCCTGTTCCTGAGGGGATTGGGCCGCCTTGTCGCAAGCGTCCGCATAGCTCGGGAAGCGCGAGGCGCATTCTTGCGCCAGCTTGCGCGCCTTGTCCCAGCTTTCGGTCTGCCCGTAGAAGGCGATGGCGTCGGGCCAAGCTGGTCCGGCATCCCGGAAATAGCTGAAGCCCTGGTCCATGACGGCCGCGGCCGGGCTATGCTGCCCCGCGCCGGCCAGCGCGTTCGCGCGCAGCACGTAAAGTTGCCAGGCCCGGTCCTCCTGGGATTGCAGATTCTTGTCGAGAACCGCGCCCGCGCGCGCGGACACAGCGGATTGCTCCGCCTGCGCCATGCTCAACATCATCAGGGGCAATGCATGCCGGGCGCTGGGACCGGAGGCGGCCTGTGCGGCGAGCTTGCGCGCCAACGCGTAGTCCTGCGCCTGCATGGCCTGTTGGGCCTCGTTGGCCGCCCGATAGTTTTTGAGCAGTGCGGCCGTGCGCCGTTGCGCGCGGGCCTTTTCCCATGGCGCGGACAAAGGAGCGGGACGGGGCTTGCCCGCCAGCAGGGGCGCGACCTGCGCGGTCAGCGACGTCAGGCGCGCCTCTGTGCTCGGATGGCTGACCGTCACCTTTTTCCACAAGTCGTCCAGTCCATTGCGCAGATCCGCGCCGGCGCCAGCCAGGCCGGCATTCAGGGAGGCTTGCATTTCGGTCAGCGGCGCTACCCCGTTGCCGCCGGCCTGCTTACGGGCTTCCTGTGCCGCCGCCAGCTTGAGTTGTTCGACCATGCGCTTGCGCCGCTCGTCCTCGGCCTTGGCATGTTCCATCTCCCAGGTGGCCTGCCGCTCAAGGAAAGCCTTGAAGCCTTGCGCGTAGGAATAGCCGAGCTGCATGCTGATCGTGGCGCCGAAACGGTCGGCGTTTTCTTCCTGCTGTCTGTTCCAGGCGGGAACCAGCACATTCTTGCCCAGCGTGTATGAGGCGATGATGCTGTCCACCGGCCCCCAGCCGGCGGCGCTGCCCGCCTTGCGTGCGAGGCTCGCGCCCAGCGCGGCCAGCTTGGCGACCTGGTCGCTGGCGACGGTGGTCGATTCGAGCTGGTGGTAGTCCAGGTAGATATGGCCGAACTCATGCGAGAGGATGGCCACGATCTCATCTTCGGACTCAGCCGAAGAGATCCATCCCAAGGACAGGTAGATGTTGCCGGCTCCGGTGCTGTGGGCCTCCAGAGCGGATGACGTTGTCACATGGACGGCGCCCGGCCAGCCCGGGACGCCGGCAGCGGTCTTGATTCGTGCGAGCAGGCCGTTCAGATAGGCCTGCAGCTCAGGCATCGCAATCAGACCCAGTTGCTGCGCGCGCGCGCTGCGGACGTCGCGTTCGAGGTCCGGCCATTGGCGTTGGGGCGGCGGCGGGGGCAGTTCGCCGGTCTTGAAGCCCAGACCGCTGCCTGGAACTTGGGCGCAGCCGGCCAGGACAAGGGCGAGGGCGAATACGGCGGGGCGGAAGGGAAGGTGGCGCATCGGCATCTCAGCGGCACACATTCTCGCCGGCGCCAGCGGTGGACCCGGTGGGCGCAGGCACGCCCTTGACGACCGGTCCGCACTGTGCTGACGATCCGCGCGCGACGCGCACGTGCATGCTGTCCACCCAATAGGTCGCGCCGTCGACGTGGATCTTGTAGAAGTCCTCGCGTGTCTCCAGCACGGGCCAGGGCATGCCCTGGCCGTCGGATTTGGCCGTCGGCGTTCCGCCGCCGGGCTGCGCGTACAAGGGCAGCGGTTTCATGCTGGCGGCGACGATCTGGTCGGCGGCGGCTGTTCCGTGCCAGGACAGCACAGCGGCGATGGCGGCAAACGCGACGGAACGCTTGGACATGCGGGTCTACTCCTATCGAGATTGGTCGGGGGAAGGGGATGCCGGCGGAGCAGGCTGCTGGGCGTCTTTCGGGGGCTTGCCGGCGATGAATCGGGTGACGCGATTGGTCCAGCCCAGCCATTGCGCCGCCAGGGCCATGACGGCCAGATCGACGACGGGCAAGGTGCCGACGTTGGCGTATTTCTGGGCCAGCAGGACGATGTACAGCACGGCCAGCGAGGAAAAGACGATGGCGGCGGCCTTGCGCAAGATCAGGGCGAGCACGACCAGCAACATTTCCAGGGCCCTGCGGACCAGCCAGGCGCAAGCCGCGCCGTCGCGCCGCAGCGCCGCCAGCCGACGCAGCCGGCTGAGCCAGCCCTGGGCCGCGTCCAGGGCCTGCAAGCTCTCGGGCACGGGTAGCGAGCTGGAAGGAAAGCGCCATTGCGTCGGCGGCGTGAGCAGGGCGCGGGCGTGACGCGAGCGGGTCCGCAGCCATTCGGCCATCCAGTGCGTCAGCCAATGCAGGAGGTGCGCGATCACGATCACGGGAATGCCCAGCAGCCACAGGATGTTTGGCGGCCAAATTTCCCATTCGACGGCGCGCTTGTAGCGGTCGCCGTAGGTCAGCAGATTGTCGAGCGCCATGGCATGCATGAATACGCCAGGGATCGCGTCATGAACGGGCGACAGCACGGTGTCGTTGAAGCCGCTCAGCGCGGCGCCGATCATGACGTAGCGGCCTTTGAGCAGGTCGTCCAGCCTGGCCTGATCGGCGTCGGAAGGGCGCAGTTCGGACAAGGTCAGCGCGCGGGTATAGGGACAGACCGGCATGCCGGCGTCCGCGTCGCCAAGCAGCTTGCGTACATAAGTAGGCAACATCTCCACGTAGCCGCCGCGCGCCTGGCGGCATTGCGGCGAAAAGCGCCGCTGGTCGGCATTGTCGACACCCCAGGTCAAGGCCATCGCATCGTGACTCCGTGCAATGGCGATACCGGCCGCGTCCTGCGCGATGGCCAGGGCCGCGCTGCGTTCGTCGCCCTCCGGCCAGAGCGGATAGCTCCAGACCAGCCTGTCGACCTTGCTGGCCGTGTAGCGCACGTCCACCAGCGTGAAGCAAGGCGGCTCGCCTTCCGGGTTGATCAGGCCCGAGCGCAGGCGCAAGCGCCCGGCATCGTCCGGTAGCGCGGCCAGGAAGGCGGGTACCCCGGCGTCGCGCAGATCGCAGAGCGCGGCCATCAGTTCGGGCAGGGTGCTGTCCTCGCGTTCGCGTCCCAGCGTAATGTCGAGGAATATCGCGCGCGGCTTGTAGATCAGGCCGATGTTGCGCAGCCAGCGCGCGTAGCTCTGGTAGGTTACGGGCCAGGTGCCCTTCTGCGGATCCAGCGACGCGTCGTCGATCAGCACCACCGTGGTGTCGTCGCGGCGCGCTGCGTCGTAGTGCCCGCCAACCAGGCGGGCCTGCAGCCGAGCCACGGCATAGGTCAGCAGGTCCGAACTGGGCGTCAGCCTCGGCGTGGCCCACAGCATCGTGATCGCCACGATCGCGGCGACGATCAAGGAACGGAAATACAGCTCGGCTTTTTCTGTGGGCTTCGGTGCGTCTGTCACGAAACGGCGGCTACGAGCAAGGCGGTTATCCGGATGCCCGGGCCCGACGGAGCGGCCGGCGGACAGGGCGTGTCGCGGATTTTACCTGATTTAATACAAATATTTACATTAAGACAACAAATGGGACGTCTGTGCGCCGGCTTTCGGCGCGGAACAGGTCGCGCGGCCAGCTGGCAGTCACGCGAGCTTGGTACACTATCGGGTTTCCCCGCGTGCGCCTGCTGCGCGCCGCGCAACCCCAGACATCAAGATTCCTCACTAGACACCGTGATCTCAACCGCCAATCTCACCATCCAGTTCGGTCCCAAGCCCCTGTTCGAGAACGTCAGCGTCAAGTTCGGCGAAGGCAACCGCTACGGGCTGATCGGGGCCAACGGGTCCGGCAAGTCGACGTTCATGAAGATCATCGGCGGCGACCTAGAACCCTCGGCGGGCAACGTGTCGCTGGAGCCGGGCGTGCGCCTGGGCAAGCTGCGCCAGGACCAGTTCGCGTTCGAGGACTTCCGGGTGCTGGACGTGGTCATGATGGGCCACACCGAAATGTGGTCGGCCATGTCCGAGCGCGACGCGATCTACGCCAACCCCGAGGCCAGCGAAGACGACTACATGCGCGCCGCCGACCTGGAGGCCAAGTTCGCCGAATACGACGGCTACACCGCCGAGGCGCGCGCCGGCGAGCTGCTGCTGGGCCTGGAAATCGCCGTCGACCTGCACAACCTGCCGATGCGCGAAGTGGCGCCGGGCTGGAAGCTGCGCGTGCTGCTGGCGCAGGCGCTGTTCTCGAATCCCGACGTGCTGCTGCTGGACGAGCCGACCAACAACCTGGACATCAACACGATCCGCTGGCTGGAGAACGTGCTCAACGGCTACCAGAGCACGATGATCATCATCAGCCACGATCGTCACTTCCTGAACCAGGTGTGCACGCACATGGCCGACGTGGACTATGGCGAGATCCGCATCTACCCCGGCAACTACGACGACTACATGCTGGCCTCGACCCAGGCTCGCGAGCGCCTGGTGTCCAACAACGCCAAGGCCAAGGAACGCGTCGCCGAACTGCAGGACTTCGTGCGCCGCTTCGCCGCCAACAAGTCGAAGTCGCGCCAGGCCACGTCGCGCCTGAAGCAGATCGACCGCATCAAGGCCGAGCAGGTCGAGGTCAAGCCCTCGTCGCGCCAGAACCCGTACATCCGCTTCGAGCAGAACAAGGTCATGCACCGCCAGGCGGTCAACGTCGAGCACCTGACCAAGTCCTACGACGCGCCGGTCATCAAGAATTTCTCGGCCATGGTCGAAGCCGGCGAGAAGATCGCCATCATCGGCGCCAACGGCGTCGGCAAGACCACCTTGCTGCGCCTGCTGGCCACGGACCTGGCGCCGGATTCCGGCACGGTGAAATGGTCGGAAAACGCCGACCTGGGCTACATGGCCCAGGACGTGTCCGACCAGTTCCTGCAGACCGACAGCAACCTGCTGGACTGGATGGGCGACCACCGCCAGCCGGGCGACGACGACCAGTCCATCCGCTCGGTGCTGGGCCGCCTGCTGTTCTCGGCCGACGACCTGCCCAAGGCGCCCAAGGTGCTGTCCGGCGGCGAGAAGAACCGCATGACCTTCGGCCGCCTGATGCTGGGCCGGCACAACGTCATGCTGCTGGACGAGCCGACCAACCACCTGGATATGGAATCGATCGAATCGCTGCAGTTCGCGCTGGAGAAATACCAGGGCACGCTGGTGTTCGTGTCGCATGACCGCGAGTTCGTGTCCGGCCTGGCCACGCGCGTGATCGAGATCCTGCCGTCCGGCGAAATCGTCGACTACCGTGGCGGCTACGAGGACTACCTGACCTCGCGCGGCATCGAAGCCTGAGCCTGCTGACGGGCCTTGCGCCCGCCGGCTGCAAACGGCGCGCCTGACGGTGCGCCGTTTGCCTTTGCCGGCCGCCATGTCGTTCTGGATCGGCGGCTTTCAGCAAACCGCAATACGCGCCGCGCTATCATCGGCGCGGCCCGGCTCCGCCCAACAGCCACGGCCGGGTTTCTTCCTCCCACGTTTTTTCGCGGACCGCCGGATGTCATTTCAGCGGCCAGCGTCTCGCAGCCATGCCTCCCTCTACCCACAGCGCGCCCGATGGCGCGCAATTGAGCGCCTTCGCGCTGACCGCGCGCATTGTCGCCATCGCCTTCTTCACCTTCATCTGCTATCTGGCCATCGGCCTGCCGCTGGCGGTGCTGCCCGGCTATGTGCATGGGCAACTGGGCTACGGCTCGGTGCTGGCCGGGCTGGCGATCAGCGTGCAGTACGCGGCCACGCTGTTGAGCCGTTCGCACGCCGGACGCATGGCCGACACGGTGGGCCCCAAGCAGACCGCCGTCGTCGGCATGGCGGCCTGCGCCGTCAGCGGCGTGTTCCTGTTGCTGGCCTATGCCTTCGAGCGCAGCGCGTGGCTCAGCCTGTCCGCCATCATCGCCAGCCGGTTGGCGCTGGGTTTCGGCGAGAGCTGGGTCGGCACGGGCGCGGCCACCTGGGCCATCGCGCGCGTCGGGCCGCTACACACCGCGCGGGTGATTTCCTGGAACGGCATCTGCACCTATGGCGGCCTGGCGCTGGGCGCGCCGCTGGGCGTGTACCTGGAAAGGGAATGGAGCATGGGCGCGCTGGGCGGCGCGGTGCTGCTGCTGGGACTGGCGGGCCTGGGACTGGCGCTGGCGCGAAAGGCGGTGGCCGTGGTCGGCGGACACCGCATGGCGTTCAAGAGCGTGGTGCTGCGCGTGTTTCCGCATGGCATGGCGCTTGGGCTGGGTTCGGTGGGCTTCGGCACGCTGGCGGCCTTCGTGGCGCTGTACTACGCCAGCCGCTCTTGGGAGGGCGCGGCCCACGCGCTCAGCGCCTTCGGCTGCGCGTTCATCGGCGTGCGGCTGTTGTTCGCCGGCACGATCACGCGTTACGGCGGCTTCCGGGTGGCGCAGGTTTCTTTCCTGGTCGAAGCCGCCGGGTTGGCGCTGCTGTGGCTGGCGCCTAGCACCGGCCTGGCCTTGATGGGCGCCGCGTTGACCGGTTGCGGCTTCGCGCTGGTGTTTCCGGCGATCGGGGTGGAGGCGGTGGCCAGGGTGCCGGCGGGCAGCCGGGGCGCGGCGCTGGGCGCCTACTCGGCCTTCCTGGATCTGGCGCTGGGCGTGACCGGGCCCGTGGCCGGCTATATCTCGGGCGGCTTCGGCTATCCGGCCATCTTCCTGTCGGCGGCGCTGGCGGTGCTGGTGGGTTTCGGGATCGCCACGGGCCTGTATCGGCATGCGGCCAGGCAGGCTCGGGCCGCTGCTGGAAATATATAGCTAATAGTTATTAAAAAATTCGATAAAACTAGTTTGGATTCATATAACGAATTGTTAGATTAGGTGCCGTCCCAACGCGCGCCCACGATTCGTTTCCATGAACCTGACCTTCGACCACGTCCACAAGCAATTCGGCGACCTGCCCGTCGTTGAGGGCTTCAGCAGCGAATTCAAGACCGGCGAACTGGTCGCGCTGGTCGGCCCGTCGGGCTGCGGCAAGTCCACGCTGCTGCACCTGGCCGCCGGCCTGGAAGCGCCTACGCAGGGCCAGGTGCTGGCCGACGGCAAGCCGGTGGCCGGTCCGCATCCCAGCCGCACCCTGGTGTTCCAGGAACATGCGCTGTACCCCTGGTTGACCCTGCAGGACAACGTGGCGCTGGCGCTGGAATTCCAGAACATCCCCAAGGCACGCGCGCGGGACGGCGCGCGCGACTGGTTGGCCCGCGTCGGTCTGGGCGGCTTCGAGAAGTACTACCCGCATCAGGTGTCCGGCGGCATGCGTCAGCGCGCCGCGCTGGCGCGCGCCTTCATCGCCCAGCCGCAGACCATGCTGATGGACGAGCCCTTCGGCGCGCTGGACGCGCTGACCCGCCTGAGCCTGCAGGACGTGCTGCGCCAGCTGATCGCGCAGGAACGCCCCACGGTGCTGCTGGTCACGCACGACGTGGACGAGGCGCTGTTCCTGGCCGACCGCATCGTGGTGTTCAGCGCCCGCCCGGCGCGCGTGCTGCGCGAGTTCAACCTGGCGCATCGCGTCAAGAGCCACGACCTGTCCGACCTGGCCGACGAGAAGCGCGAGATCCTGCGGCTGCTGGGCATCTCGGTAGGCGGGGCCAGCGCGCATGCCGACATGGCGCTGGCCGCCTGAGGCGCGCCGTCGCGCAATTCTTCCCATACGCGGTCCATCAAGCGGGGCCGCGCCTGAATCGAAATCCCTGGAGCACTCGATGAAACTCAAGCAATGGCTGTCCCTGCCGCTGGCCGCGGCGCTGCTGGCAGCGGCCCCCGCGATGGCGGCCGAGAAATTCCGCGTCGGCTATCTGCGCGTGATGGATGACGCGCAGGCCATCGTGGCCCAGGAAGGCGGCTACTACAAGAAGGCCGGCCTGGATTCCGAGCTGATCGAATTCAAGTCGGGCACCGACCTGATCAAGGCCATCGTCGGCGGCCAGCTGGACATCGGCGTGCTGGGCTTCACCAACGCAGTGGCCTGGGCCTCCAAGGGCGCGGATCTGAAGGTGGTGGGCGGCGCGCAGCAGGGCTATCACTCGCTCATCGTGCGCGACGATTCCGGCATCAAGGACATCGCCGGCCTGAAGGGCAAGACGCTGGCCTCGCAGGCCGAGGGCAGCACCGCCGATGTGGTGCTCAAGGGCGTGGTCCTGAAAGAGGGCAAGCTGACGCCCGACGACGTCAACGTCATGGGCGTGAGCCCGGCCGTGGCGGTGCAGTCGCTGGTGGGCAAGCGCGTGGACGCGGCCTTCCTGTTCGAACCCTATGACCGCATCGCCCAGCTGGTGGCGCCGGTCAAGCAGATCTACGAAGTGGGCCAGGCCTGGCCGTTCCCCTGCATGGTGGTGATCACCTCCGGCGAGACGCTGGCCAAGCGCAAGGACGATGTCTGGAAGGCGCTGGACGCGCAGAACCAGGCCATCGACCTGCTGCAGAAGCAGCCGGCCCAGGCGTCCAAGCTGATCGCGTCCTACTTCATCGCCGAGCCGACGCTCAAGACCCTGACGCGCGGCGAGCTGCCGCGCGAGACGGTGATCGCCGAGGCCATCAGCACCCAGGTGTTCACGCCCAAGCTGACCGACAAGGACACGCGCCGCATGCAGGAGATCGCCGACATCCTGCAGGCCCAGGGTTCGCTCAAGACGCGCGACGGCAAGCCGTATGACGTGTCCAGCATCGTCGATCTGTCCTGGCAAGAGGCTCGCAAGCTTTGAGCGCTTCCACTCGCGTGACCGGCGCCCGCAAGCATCTGGCGGGCGCCTTGGGCGTCGTATTCATTCTTGCGCTGTGGCAGGCCGCGGCGCTGGCCCTGCCTGACTTCCTGATGCCGGGCGTGCCGGCCGTGCTGACGCGTCTGGTCGAGGACCTGGGCAAGGAATCCTTCCACCAGAGCCTGCTGGGTACGCTGGGCCGTCTTGGCGCCGGCTATGGCCTGGCGCTGGCGGCCGGCATCGGCTTTGGCCTGGTGGCGGCGGTGCTGTTCTTCTTCCGCGAGGTGCTGCGCAGCGCCATCGTCATCCTGCAGTCGATTCCGTCGATCGCCTGGGTGCCGCTGTTCCTGATCGTCATGGGTTTCGGTAGCGCGCCCATCATCGTGGTGGTGGCGTTGTCGGCATTCTTCCCGGCCGCGCTGAGCGTGATGAACGCCACCGAATCGGTGCAGCGCGTGCATGTGTCGGCAGCCCGTGTCATGGGCGCCACGCGCTGGGGGCTGGTCAAGCGGGTCTACCTGCCGGCGGTCATGCCCGAACTCATCACCGGCGCGCAGCTGGCGTTTGGCAATGCGTGGCGGGCGCTGATCTCGGCCGAGATGCTGATCGGCTTCGGCAAGGGCCTGGGCCGCTCGCTGGCGTATTCGGGCGAGATCGCGGACATGACCGGCGTGATGACCAACATCCTGGTCATCGCCGTGCTGGCCGCGCTGATCGACCAGTTCGTGCTCGAGAACCTCAAGCACCGCCTGCTGCGTTACCAGTACGTATAAGGCGCGCATCATGCTGCCTGAACGGATCGGCGTTTTTCTGGCCCTGGCGGCGGCGATCTGCCTGCCGCTGGCCGGCGCCGCGCCGTCCGCGCCGCCCGAGCCCTTTGCTGCGGCGCGTGCGCGCGGCGAGCTGGTCATCGGCTTGCCCTACGTGGCGCCGCCGCCGGTCGCTGGCGCCAAGATCCGCACGCCCGATGGCCTGGACGTGGCGGCTGCCGAGAAGCTGGCCCAGAGCCTGGGCCTGCAGTTCAGCCTGCGCCAGTTGACCGCGGAAGAAGCCGGCCCCGCGCTGGCCTCGGGACAGGTGGATCTGGTGCTGGGCGAGCGCGCGGGCGTCGAGGCCGCCGCCGCCGTTCCCGGCGCGCAACTGGCCTGGCAAGGCACGGGCTATGCCGTCCGTCCCAAGGCCGTCATTCGCAGCGATACGCGCATGCGCAGCGGCGCCGACACGCGCGGCCGCCGCGTGTGCATGGCGCAGGCCGCGACCGCGGCCCAGGCGCAGGCGCGCGCCTGGGGGGCCGAGGTGCGCACCTATCGTGTGCCTTCCGATGCGCTGGTGGCGGTGCGAGAGGGCGATTGCGACGTGGGCCTGATCGACGACGCGCTGTGGGAGCCGCTGATGCGCTTTCCCGAGTGGAAGAAATTCTCGTCGACGCTGGCCGCCGAAGGGGCGCGCGCCGAACGGGCGTGGCTGGTGTCCGCCGCGGCGCCGGCCGACCGCGCCTGGCTGGCCGCCGAAATGCGCGCCTGGGACCGCGCCGGCGCCTGGAAGGCGCTGGCCGCCAAGTGGGCGCGCGACGTGGCCTTCGACGTGTACCTGGACCAGGAAGTGCCGGACTGCCACGGCTAGGAGCGCGCCGCGCGGGCCGCTGCACTTACAATGCGCGGCTATGAGCCACACGCTGACCGCGCCCTGCGCGCACCAGGAAGACATCAAGAAAAGCCGCTTCGCCGCCTTTGCCGCGCCCGTGTCCACGGTGGATGAGGCGATGCGCTTCTTCGCCGCGAACAGCGATCCCGAGGCCACGCACAACTGCTGGGCCTACAAGATCGGCCAGGAATACCGTTTTAACGATGACGGCGAGCCGGGCGGCACGGCGGGCCGGCCGATCCTGCAGGCGATCGAAGGGCAGGGCATGGACCGGGTGGCGGTGCTGGTGGTGCGCTGGTTCGGCGGCGTGAAGCTGGGCGCGGGCGGGCTGGTGCGCGCTTACGGCGGCTGCGCCGCCAACTGCCTGCGGGCGGGCGAACGGACCGAGATCGTCGATCTGGCCACGGTGGGCTGCCAGTGTGGCTTTGCCGAGCTGCCCTTGCTGAAGTCGCGGCTGGCCGGCGCCGGCGCGGTGATGCTGCATGAAGACTATGGCGCCGATGGCGTTGCGCTGCGCTTCACCGTGCCGCGCGCGGTCGTGGCCGAGCTTGAGGTGACGGCCGCCAATATCACGCGCGGGCGGTCCGCCTGGGAAATCCTGTCCTGAAAAAAACAAAGCCCCGTGCAGGGGCTTTGCTTTTTGCGGAAAGGCGCGGCTGGGTCAGGCGTCCTGGCCGTCCTGCGCGGCGGCGATTTCCTGGTGGACCTTTTCCATGTCCACTTCCTTGATCTTGGTGAGCAGTTCCTTGAGCTGGCCGCCCGACAAGGCGCCCGGCTGCGAGAACAGCAGCACTTTTTCGCGGAACACCATCAGGGTGGGGATGGAGCGGATGCCCAGCGCGCCGGCCAGTTCCTGTTCGACGTCGGTGTTCACCTTGGCGAAGGTCACGTCGGGATGCTCGGTGGCAGCCTGCTCGAACACGGGCGCGAAGCCGCGGCAGGGGCCACACCAGGGCGCCCAGAAGTCGACGATCAGCGTGCCGTCCGGCGTGATGGCGTCCTGGAAACTGTCTTTGGTGAGTTCAACGATGCTCATTTTCTGTCCTTGCCGCGCGGGCGGCAGTAGAGGCGATGCGAGGGGCGGGGCTGTGCGGGCCATTTCCGCCCGATCCGGCGATGCGCGATCCTGACGCTGAGTTGTCAATATAGTGCCGGGAACGCGGGCATCGCAATGGTGAGGCGTCCTGTCGGGCGCGGGCCGGGGCGCTCAGGCTCCGGTGCGGGTGGATAGTCCGGCGCCGTTCTTCAACGACGCCACGATTTCGAAGGAGCGGAGTCGGTCGCGGATATCGAAGAAGTCCGAGACGATCATGACTTCATCGGCCTCCGTTTCGGCGACCAGCGCCTCGAGCTTGCGCTTGACCGTGTCCGGGCCGCCGACGATGGCCGCGCCCAGTCGTTGTTCGACCGCCGCGCGTTCCCATTCGTTCCATACGCCGTCCATGCTCTCGACCGGCGGCTGCAACTGCAGCCGGTTGCCACGCACTAGGGAAAGGAACTTCAGTTCCTGCGTGGTGGCCTGGAAGCGCGCGGCCTCGTCCGTTTCGGCGGCGATGACGGGCACGCCGATCATCGAATAGGGCTTGGACAGCGTGGCGGACGGCTTGAACAGGTGCCGGTAGAGGCGCATCGCGGCCATGCCCTCGGGCGAGAAATGACCGGCGAAGGAGAACGGCAGGCCCAGCTCGGCGGCCATGCGGGCGCTGAAGTCGCTCGACCCTAGCAGCCAGATGGGAATGTCCAGACCTTCGCCGGGAATCGCGCGCACCGGCTGTCCCGGACGCGAGGGCGCCAGGAAGCCGCGCAACTCTTCAACCAGCGCGGGGAATTCCAGGCCGCTGCGCGGGCCGCGCCGCAGCGCGTGCTGCGTGGCGCCGTCGCTGCCGGGCGCGCGGCCCAGGCCCAGGTCGATGCGGCCGGGATACAGGGTTTCCAGCGTGCCGAACTGCTCGGCGATGATCAGCGGCGCGTGATTGGGCAGCATCACGCCGCCCGAGCCCACGCGCAGCGTCTTGGTGTGCGCGGCCACGTGGCCGATCAGCACCGCCGTGGCGCTGCTGGCCACGCCGTTGATGTTGTGGTGTTCCGCCAGCCAGAAGCGGTTGTAGCCCAATCGTTCGGCCTGCTGCGCGACCGCGACGGTGTTGCGGAAGGCGTCGGCCGCGTCGCGGCCCTGGACGATGGGAGCCAGGTCCAGGATCGAAAAGGGAATGCGGGCCAGCGCGCTCATCGGGCGATCCTACAGTCCGTGGGCGAGGACGGACGGGCGATGCCGATCTCGCCTGTTGCGTTACAGGCGCCGGGGCGGGCGGGGTGGCGTTCAAGGTGCAAGGCGGACTCCATATGCTGGGATACTTGGGGAGTGTATCGACGAATTCAAGCCCGGCAGGCAGCAACCTTGTCGGCCTGCGGGTTGATCGCTTTTGCCAATCGGCGCGATTGACGCAGTCCATGCCCCGGAAACGACGCCGCCAGCGCATGTGCGCTGGCGGCGGGAACCCTCAGGTCGAAGCCGTCCGTGGCGGACGGCGCGGCCTTTATTCCGATGGGAAAAAGGCGTAGCGGATCACGAACAGCAGCGCGACCAGCCAGGTGGCCGGATGTACGTCGCGGACCTTGCCGGTGGCGGTCTTGAGCACCACGTAGCTGATGAAGCCGAAGGCGATGCCGTTGGCGATGGAGTACGTGAAGGGCATGATCAGCGCGGTCAGCGCGGCCGGGGTTGCTTCGCAGACGTCGTTCCAGTCGATGTCGATCAGCTCGCGCATCATCAGGCCAGCCACGTAGAGCAGGGCGGGCGCGGTGGCGTAGGCCGGCACGGCGCCGGCCAGCGGCGAGATGAACAGCGCGGCCAGGAACAGCACGGCCACCACCAGCGCGGTCAGGCCGGTGCGGCCGCCGGCCTGCACGCCCGAGGCGCTTTCCACATAGGCGGTGGTGCTGCTGGTGCCCAGCATCGAGCCGGCGACGATGGCCGAGCTGTCGGCGAACAGCGCGCGGCCCAGGCGGTTGGGGCGGTCTTCCGGCACCAGGCCGGCGCGCTTGGCCACGCCCACCAGCGTGCCGGTGGCGTCGAACACCTCGACCAGCACGAACACCAGGATCACGTGCACGAAGCCCGAATGCAGCGCGCCCAGGATGTCCAGCTTGAACAGCGTGGGCGCCAGGCTCGGCGGCGCCGAGAACACGCCCTTGAATTCGTTGTAGCCCAGCGCCATGGACAGCAGCGTCACGACCAGGATGCCGATCAGGATGGCGCCGCGCACGCGCAGCGCGTCCAGCGACGCGATGATGAAGAAGCCCAGGATGGCGAACAGCGGGCCGGGGCTGGTGAGGTTGCCCAGCGTGACCTTGGTCGCCGGATGGGCGGCCACGATGCCGGCGCTGCTGAGCGCGATGATGGCCAGGAACAGCCCGATGCCGGCGGCGATGGCGCTGCGCAGCGAATGCGGGATGCCCTTGATCAGCCAGACACGGATGCCCGAGAAGGTCAGGAACAGGAAGATCACGCCCGAGATGAACACGGCGCCCAGCGCCTGCTCCCAGGTGTAGCCCATGGTCTTGACCACGGTGAAGGCGAAGAACGCGTTCAGGCCCATGCCCGGCGCCATGCCGATCGGCCAGTTGGCGATCAGCGCCATCACCAGCGAACCCAGCGCCGCGGCCAGGCAGGTGGCGACGAAGACCGCGCTGCGGTCCATGCCGGTGGAGGACAGGATGTCCGGGTTGACGAAAATGATGTATGACATCGTCAGGAACGTCGTCAGGCCGGCGATGAGTTCGGTCTTGACGGTGGTTCCATGTTCACGCAGCTTGAATAGCTTCTCCAGCATACGGGTCCCCAGTGAGTGTGTGAGTGCGCGGATTGGGCGGGCGAGGGCGGTGGACGCCTCGCCGCGTTCTTGTAAACGGGCGTATTTTCGCATCAGTTGTAAACTCTGCCGCCATGATTATTCTCGGCTTTGAAAGCTCCTGCGATGAAACCGGCGTCGCGGCCGTCTGCACTGAACGCGGATTGCTGGCGCACGCCCTGCACACCCAGATCGCCATGCACCAGGAATACGGGGGCGTGGTGCCTGAGCTGGCCTCGCGCGACCATATCCGGCGCGTGACGCCGCTGACCCGCCAGGTGCTCGAGGAAGCCGGCATCGGCATGGCCGACGTCGGCGCGGTGGCCTACACGGCCGGACCCGGCCTGGCCGGGGCGCTGCTGGTGGGCGCCAGCGTGGCGCAGGCGCTGGCCTGGTCGCGCCGCCTGCCGGCCATAGGCATCCACCACCTGGAAGGCCATCTGCTGTCGCCCATGCTGGCCGACCCCCGGCCAGAATTCCCCTTCGTGGCCTTGCTGGTGTCCGGCGGCCATACCCAGCTGATGCGGGTGGACGGCGTGGGCCGTTACGAATTGCTGGGCGAGACGTTGGACGACGCGGCCGGCGAGGCCTTCGACAAGTCGGCCAAGTTGATGGGCCTGGGCTATCCGGGCGGTCCGGCGCTATCGAAACTGGCCGGCAGCGGCGACGCGACGCGCTTCGAGCTGCCGCGTCCCATGCTGCACAGCGGCGACCTGGATTTCAGCTTCAGCGGCCTGAAGACGGCCGTGCTGACGCGGGTGAAGGCAGCCGAGCAGGCCGGCGGGCTGGACGAGCAGACGCGCGCCGATCTGGCGGCGGCCACCCAGGCCGCGATCGTCGAGGTCTTGGCCGCCAAGTCCATCCGCGCGCTCAAGCAGACCGGCCTGCGCCGGCTGGTGGTGGCCGGCGGCGTGGGCGCCAATCAGCTGCTGCGCGCCAAGCTGGACGCGGCGCTCAAGCCGCTGAAGGCGCGGGCCTATTTCCCGCCGCTGCACTTGTGCACCGACAACGGCGCGATGATCGCCTTCGCGGCGGCGGAACGCGTCAAGGCAGGGCTGGCGGTGCTGGATCCGGACGCGCACAGCTTCACCGTGAAGCCGCGCTGGGACCTGGCGGAGATCGCCGGCTGAGGGGGAAGCCCCCCCAAGCCGTCTTACTTCTTGGACTTGCCGCCGCCGATGCGGCTTTCGGTGCCCTGGATCAGGCGCGTGATGTTGGCGCGGTGGCGATAGAACAGCAGCACGCCGATGATGGCCAGCGCGATGCCCAGCGGCGGCTGCGCGTACCAGGCCAGACCCGAGCCGAACACGTAGTAGACCGGGGCGAAGAAGGCCGCCACCAGGGCCGCCAGCGACGAATAGCGGAAGAACACCGCGATGATCAGCCAGGTGGCCGCGGTGGCCACGGCCAGCCAGGGCTGGATCGCCACCAGCACGCCCAGCGCGGTGGCGACGCCCTTGCCGCCCTTGAAGCCCAGGAAAATCGGGTACAGATGACCCAGGAAGGCGGCGACCACCACGCAGGCCAGCGCCACCGGCGTGATGCCGGGAGCCAGTTGCTCGGCCAGCCAGACGGCGAACCAGCCCTTGGCGGCGTCGCCCAGCAGGGTCAGGGCGGCGGCGGTCTTGTTGCCGGTGCGCAGCACGTTGGTCGCGCCAGGGTTTCCGGAGCCGTAGCTGCGGGGGTCCTGCAGGCCCATCAGCTTGCTGACCACCACCGCGAAAGGCACCGAGCCGATCAGGTAGGCCAGCAGGACGAGGGCGGCGGTGAACGCCAGGGAAGGTCCGGTAAGCGCCATGAATGAGGAATCCGTGGTTGCGGCCGGTCTGGGCCGGCGTTGTCGTAGTGGCTGCGGATTCTACCGCGACGGGGGCCGGATCTGGTTGAGGGTTATCGCAAGGGCATGGCAAACCGGGGTCGGCTTCGGACGGTACAATCGGCTCCGTCCACCCGTGTTTTACTTTCTTTCGGATGCACAATGCGAATTCTGGTTTCGAACGATGATGGTTATTCGGCCCCCGGGCTGGAGGCGCTGGTCAAGGCGCTGCAGGGACTGGGCGAACTGACCGTCGTCGCGCCCGAAACCAACCACAGCGGCGCGTCGAATTCCCTGACGCTCAACCGGCCCCTGTCGGTGCGCACGGCCTCGAACGGCTTCATCGCCGTCAACGGCACGCCGTCCGACTGCGTGCACGTGGCGCTGACCGGACTGATGGACGCGCGGCCCGACCTGGTCGTCTCGGGCATCAACAATGGCGCCAACATGGGCGACGACACCCTCTATTCGGGCACCGTCGCCGCCGCCAGCGAAGGCTATCTGTTCGGCATCCCCGCGATCGCCTTCTCGCTCGCCGAGAAGGGCTGGGAGCACATCGAATCGGCGGCCCGCGCCGCGCGCCAGGTGGTCGAACGCCATCTGGTGCAGCCGCTGGCGCCGCCGGTGCTGCTCAACGTCAATATCCCCAACCGCCGTTTCGAGGATCTGCATGGCTTCCAGGTGACCCGCCTGGGCAAGCGTCATCCGTCCCAGCCCGTGGTGCGCACCACCACGCCCTATGGCGACACGGTCTACTGGATCGGTCCGGTCGGCTCGGCGGCCGACGCGGCGCCGGGCACGGATTTCCATGCCGTGGAGCAGGGCCTGGTCTCGGTCACGCCGCTGCGGCTGGACCTGACGCAGCACAGCCAGCTGGACGAGATCCGCGGTTGGGCGGAGCCGCTATGCGCAAGCGCGTAAGCCAGCCCGACGTGTCCCAGCCGGTGCCGGGCAGGCCGCGTCCGCTCGGCTACGGCTCCGGACTGGCGCCGGGCGTCACGCCCGCCAACAGCAACACGCGCATCTCCGCCGCCGCGCTGCCGCGCCAGCCACAGGCGCCCGTGCCGTCGTCCGGCGGCAACCTGGGCCTGAACTCGGACCGCCTGCGCCAGGCCATGGTGCAGCGCCTGCGCGCGCAGGGCATCAGCGACGAGCGCGTGCTCAACGCCATGGCCGCCGTGCCCCGCCATCTGTTCGTGGACGAGGCCCTGGCGAGCCGCGCCTACGAGGAATCGGCGCTGCCCATCGGCCATTCACAGACCATTTCCCAGCCCTGGGTGGTGGCGCGCATGATCTCGGCGGTCTGCGAGGACCGCGCCCCGACCCGAGTGCTCGAAGTGGGGGCCGGCTGCGGCTATCAGGCCGCGGTGCTGGCCCAGATCGTGCGCGAGGTTCACAGCATCGAACGCATCCGCGGTTTGTACGAATTGGCGCGCAATCACCTGCGCGCGCTGCGCCTGACGACCCGCATCCGCCTGATCTATGGAGACGGCACCGTGGGCCTGCCCGGCGTGTCGCCGTTCGATGCTATTGTTGTGGCTGCCGCTGGCTTGGCCATCCCGCAGGCGTTGCTGCAGCAGCTCGCGCCGGGAGGACGGCTGATCGCCCCCGAGGGCAGCACCAGTCAGCGCCTCGTGCTGATCGAACGCACGGGCGCCGCCAGCTGGAAACGCACAGAATTAGAGGCCGTGCGCTTTGTGCCGCTACGCGCCGGAATACAATCTTGAGCAAACAGGAGAAACGTATGCTCAACGGGCAGTTGCAACTGACCGATACCGCTTTTGGCGCGCCCATGCCGCGCCTGCGCCGTCCGCTTTATCTCGCGGGCGCCATCAGCCTGGTCGTCCTGGCCGGTTGCGCTTCCAAGGGCCAGCGCGCCCCCGTGGTCGACATGGCCGGCGGGCAGCAGACCACCGCGACGGCCCAGCCTGGCGGCAGCTACGTCGTCAAGCCGGGCGACACGCTCTACAAGATCGCGCGTTCGAACAACGTCGACGTCGAGAACGTCAAGCGCTGGAACAATCTCAGCGATCCCAACCAGATTTCGGTGGGCCAGGTGCTCAAGCTGTCCGGTGGCGGCGCCGCGGCCGGCGGCGCGACGCAGGTCACGCCGGTGGCCTCGGCCAAGTCGTCCTCGACGCAGCCGCGCCCGCTTGATCAGCCGTCCGACAGCGGCGCCGCGACCTCGACGCCATCGACCGCCACGCCCGCCCCGGCGCCCACGCCGGCCGAAAAACCGGCGCGCGCGGCTGATGCCGGCGTCATCAACTGGGGCTGGCCGGCCACCGGCCAGATCACCCAGGGCTTCAACAACAACACCAAGGGCATCGACATCGCCGGCAACCTGGGCGACCCCGTCATCGCGGCGGCCGACGGCAAGGTCATGTACAGCGGCAACGGCGTGCGCGGCCTGGGCAACCTGATCATCGTCAACCACCAGAACGGCTTCATCACGGCCTACGCGCACAACCGCGCGCTGCTGGTCAAGACCGGCCAGGACGTCAAGCGCGGCGCCAAGATCGCTGAAATCGGCCAGAGCGACGCGACCTCGCCGCGCCTGCACTTCGAGATCCGCCGCCAGGGCACGCCCGTAGATCCGATGCAATACCTGCCCGCGCGATGACGCCGACGCTGGTATTCGACCTGGAGACCATCCCCGACGCCGACGGGCTGCGCAAGCTCAACGGCTGGGGCGAGGACGTGCCGGACGCCGAAGTGGTCGAGCGCGCGCTGACGGCGCGCCGCGAGGCCGTCGGCCATGACTTCCTGCCGCTGCACCTGCATAAGGTTGCGGTGGTGGGCTGCGTGTTCCGTGACGACCAGGGCTTTCGCGTCAAGACGCTGGGCCAGCCCGACGATCCCGAGGCCGCGCTGCTGGCGGGCTTCTTCAAGACCATCGAGCGCTATACCCCCAAGCTGGTCAGCTGGAACGGCTCGGGCTTCGACCTGCCGGTGCTGCACTACCGCAGCCTGATCCTGGGCGTGCCCGCGCCGCGCTACTGGGACATGGGCGAGGAAGACCGCGAGTTCAAGTTCAACAACTACATCTCGCGCTACCACAGCCGCCACACCGACCTGATGGACCTGCTGGCCAAGTACAACGGCCGCGCCAACGCGCCGCTGGACGAACTGGCCAAGCTCTGCGGCTTTCCCGGCAAGCTGGGCATGGACGGCAGCAAGGTCTGGGAAGCCTGGAGCCAGGGCCGCGCCGACGAGGTGCGGGCCTATTGCGAGACCGACGTGGTCAACACCTGGCTGGTGTACACGCGCTTTCGCTTCCTGCGCGGCGAACTCGATCCCGTCTCCTACGAGGCCGAGATCGCCCTGGTGCGCGACACGCTGTCCGCCAGTGACGCTCCGCACTGGAAGGAATACCTGGACGCCTGGAAAGGGTAGGCCCACCCCCGAAGCGCTGCGCGCTTCCCCCTCCAGGGGGCGCCGCTACGGACCGGCAAAGCCGGATCCGTGCGGCCTCTATCGGGGATGATCGGCATATGGGGGCGTTCCACGTGCTTCTTGAGGCGGTTGGGATGTCGAAATCCGGGACGCAATTGACTGAAACAAGCAGGGGCGTAGGCGAAACCTGACTGAAACCGGGCCGCTCGCACAATGGTCTCGCTTTCTTCAATTTCAGGAGACCTCGATGTCCCGCTACGCTCTACGTTCGAATCTGGCCGCTCTAGCCATTGCCGTTGCCGGCGCGATGGGGGCGGGCGCCGTGTCTGCCGCGCCGCCGGTCGATGGCGGCGCGCCGGACGCCATGCATGAAGGCCGCCACGACGGCTTCCACAAAGGCATGCATGACGGCGTCTATTTCCCCGGCCTGGGACCCGTGTCCAAGAAGCAGCTCGAACAGCTGAAACTGGACGACAAGCAGCAGGCGCTGGTCAAGACGGCCCAGGACAGCCAGCGCGGTCTGCGCGACGCCATGCGCGCCGCCGGCGCCAAGCGCCATGACCTGCTCAAGGCGCAGCTGGACAGCGGCAAGCTCGACCCGCGCGCGCTGATCTCGCAGTCCGAGCAGAACCGCGGTCAGTTCGACACCCAGATGAAGCAGGCCCGCGATCAGTGGCTGGCCGTCTGGGACAGCCTGAATGACGCCCAGCGCAGCCAGGTCGCGTCCATGCTCAAGGAACGCCAGGCGCGCATGGAACAACGCCACGCCCGCATGCAGGAACGCCACGGCAAGGGCGCTCCCGCGCCCACGGCCGCGCCTGCGCCAGCGACGGCTCCAGCCGCCAACTAAGCGGCGCTTCAGGCGCCTGCGGCGTAGCCGCGACCCGCGCTCCACGCCTGGCCCGCCCGGCCCCCGACGCTCCCGCGTTCGGGGGCCGCTTCGTTTCCGGCGCTCGCGCAGGCCGAGTCCTCGGGCCATGGCTGTTGGGATGTCGCCTTTGGGACCTTGTCGAGGGATGGGGCGGCGACTCGCGGCATGGAGCGGGGCTGGATCCAGCATGGCGCGCATTCCCCATTTTGATGCGCGGGAGGGGCGGAGTCGTGCCCGCGCGGCACGCTTCTGGTGCGCGTGGCCTCGCGTTCAGCCCGTCGCCAGCGCGGCGCCACCGGATTGAAACCTGGCACGGGCCTTGCTTGAAGAGCTGCGAGCCGTCGCCATTGATCCGATGCGCCGGCCGGCCAGGCGGAAACGCCCCGTGGGCGTTCCGCCGACTCCCTTCATCCGACCAGGACTCCGCACCATGAAGAAGACGCTGCCAGCCTTGCCCCTCGTGTTCGCTGCATGTTTCGCCGCGGTCGCGCAAGCCGAGCCCACCGATCTGGGCGGCGGCTTCTCGCTCAGCGGCAATGCCGCCATCGTCAGCGACTACCGCTTCCGTGGTTATTCGCAGACCGACTTCCGTCCTGCGGCGCAGCTGGGCATAGACCTGACCCACAGCTCGGGCTTCTACCTGGGGAACTGGAACTCCAATGTGTCCAGTTTCGTCTACACCGACGGCAATCTGGAAATGGACTTCTACGGCGGCTGGAAGGGGGATGTGGGCGGCGGCCTGACGCTGGACGCGGGGGTGCTGCACTACTACTACCCGGGTTCCAGCTCGCCCAAGGGCGGCAACTACAACAACACCGATCTCTACCTTGCCGCGACCTACGCCAACTACACGCTGAAGTACTCCTACACGCCCGGCGACTTCTTCAGCACGCCCGACAGCAAGGGCACCTGGTACCTGGACGGCACCGCCAATTTCGACCTGGGCGACGGCTGGGGCCTGGTCGGGCACCTGGGCTATCAGAAGCTCAAGAACCAGACCAACATGAATGGCGATTCCATCAGCCATTACGTGGACTACAAGCTGGGCGTGACCAAGGATCTGAAAGGTTGGGTGCTGGGCCTGGCGGCCGTGGGCGCGACCAAGGACAACTGGCTGCCGACCAAGTACGGCCATCCGTCGGGACGTTTGGGGGCGGTGTTCTCGGTGGCGCGCAGCTTCTGAGGGACCGAAGGCGGCCGGCGGGGCGCGCCCCGCCCGGCCGCGGGCCGACGGCGGTCCCGCGCGGGGGCGGCTGCGGCGCTCCCGCCGCTCGCTTTACAATGCGCGGTTGCATGTAATCCTGGACCGCGCAAGATGTCTGACGTTTTGAATATCGAATCCCTTGACCTGGAAGCCCGCGGCATCGCCCGCCGCGAGGGCAAGGTCGTGTTCGTGGAGGGCGCCCTGCCGGGCGAACGCGTGGTGGCCACCACCGTGCGCCGCAAGCCGTCCTATGAAATCGCCCGCGTCGAGGAGATCCTGCGTCCGTCCTCGCAGCGCGTGGTGCCGCGCTGCCCGCATTTTGGCGTCTGTGGCGGCTGTGCCATGCAGCACCTGGAGCCCAGCACCCAGGTGGCGATCAAGCAGCGTTCGCTGGAGGACACCTTCTGGCACGTCGGCAAGCTCCGTCCCGCGCGCGTGCTGCCGCCGCTGCAGGGCCCGACCTGGGGCTACCGCTACCGCGCCCGCCTGTCGGTGCGGGTGGTGCCGAAGAAGGGCGGCGTGCTGGTGGGCTTCCATGAGCGCAAGAGCAGCTATGTGGCCGATATGCGCGAATGCCATGTGCTGCCGCGCCACGTCAGCGACCTGCTGCTGCCCTTGCGCGCCATGATCGCCTCGATGTCCGCGCCCGATCGCATGCCGCAGATCGAGGTCGCGCTGGGCGAGGGCGTGACCGCGCTGGTGCTGCGTCATCTGCTGCCGCTGACCGACGGCGATATCGCCATCCTGCGCGCGTTCGCGGCCAGGCATCAGGTGCAATGGTGGCTGCAGCCCAAGGGGCCGGACACCGTGCACGCGCTGGAGCCGGCCGATGCCGACGCGCTGGCCTACACCATGCCGGAATTCGGCCTGCGCATGCCGTACCGTCCCACCGATTTCACGCAGGTCAACCACGCGATCAACCGTTCGATGGTGTCGCGCGCGCTGACCCTGCTGGAAGTGCAGCCCACCGACCGCGTCGCCGACCTGTTCTGCGGTCTGGGCAATTTCACGCTGCCGCTGGCGACCCAGGGCCGCGAGGCGGTGGGCGTGGAAGGCAGCAAGATGCTGACCGACCGCGCCTTCGAGGCCGCCGCGCGTCACGGGCTGGCGGCAAGCACCAGCTTCGCCACGCTGAACCTGTTCGAAGTGGATGTGGAATGGCTGCGCGGCCTGGGCTATTTCGACCGCATGCTGATCGACCCGCCGCGCGAAGGCGCGCAGGCCGTGGCGCAGGCGCTGTCGCTGCTGGCGGCCGAAGAACGTCCGCGCCGCATCGTCTACGTGTCCTGTAATCCGGCCACGCTGGCGCGCGATGCCGCCATCATGGTGCACGAGGGCGGCTACGTCCTGAAGAGCGCAGGCGTGATCAACATGTTCCCGCACACCGGTCACGTCGAATCCATCGCCGTGTTCGAATCGTTGGACGCCGAGGGCGTGCGCGAGGCGCAGCAGCGCGCGCGCGAAAAAGCCGAGGCGGCCCGCCTGGCCGCTGAGCACCCCCCCGTCGCCGCCTGAGACGCAGGGGGATCTATTCCCCTTGCAGGCCTTCCAGGATCGGGCAGTCGGGTCGCCCGTCGCCATGGCAGTTCTGCGCCAGGTGCTTGAGCGTGGCGGCCATGTCGCGCAGGGCTTCGGCCTTGCGTTCCAGTTCCTGCACATGCTCCAGCGCGATGCGCTTGACGTCGGCGCTGGCGCGGCTGCGGTCGCGCCACAGCGCCAGCAGCTCGTTCATCTGCTCGACCGAGAATCCCAGGTCGCGCGCGCGGCGCACGAAACGCAGCGTGTGCAGCTCGTGGTCGCCGTAGACGCGGTATCCCGACTCGGTGCGCAGCGCCGGGCCGATCAATCCGATGCTTTCGTAGTAGCGGATCATCTTGGCGGAAATGCCCGTGGCCTGGGCGGCTTGTCCGATGTTCATCACGTGGGCTCCTGTGTGGTCCGGCGCAGGGCTCAGGCCTGCGCGGCCTGCGGGCGGAAGGTCTTCAGGCGCAGAGCGTTGCCCAGCACGAAGACGCTGGACAGCGCCATGGCGCCGGCGGCGAAGATCGGCGACAGCGACAGGCCGAAGGCCGGGTACAGCGCGCCGGCGGCCAGCGGGATCAGCGCGGCGTTGTAGGCGAAGGCCCAGAACAGGTTCTGGCGGATGTTGGCCAGCGTGGCGCGGCTGAGCGCGATGGCGTTGGGCACGCCGTTCAGGTCCTCGGCCATCAGCACCACGGACGCGGCCTCGATCGCCACGTCAGTGCCCGTGCCGATGGCGATGCCGGTATCGGCGGCGGCCAGCGCCGGCGCGTCGTTGATGCCGTCGCCGACGAAGGCCACCTCGCGGCCGCCCTCGCGCAGCGCGGTGATGGCGGCCACCTTGCCGTCGGGCAAGACTTCGGCGCGCACCTCGTCGATGCCCAGCTCGCGCGCCACGGCCTGCGCGGTGTGGCGGTTGTCGCCGGTGATCATGGCGGTCTTCAGGCCCTGCGCGTGCAGCGCGGCGATGGCGGCCACGGCCGAGGGCTTGACCGGGTCGGTCACGGCCATCATGGCGGCGGCGCGGCCGTCCACGGCAACGAAGATCGGCGTCTTGCCCTGGCTGCCCCATTCGGCGGCGCGTTCACCGAAGACGCCGACGTCCACGCCGCGCTCGGCCATCAGGCGGGCGGCGCCGGCCAGCACCTTGCGGCCGCCGACCACGGCTTCCACCCCCGCGCCGGTGATGGCGGCGAAACCCTCGGCGGGCAGCAGCGCCAGCTTGCGCTCGGCGGCGGCCGCGACGATGGCGACGGCGATGGGGTGCTCGGAGCGGGCCTGCACCGACGCGACCCACAGCAGGACTTGCTCGGCGTCATGGCCGGGCGCGGCGTCCAGGCCGGTCAGCGTGGGCTTGCCCAGCGTCAGCGTGCCGGTCTTGTCGAACGCCACGACCTGCACGTCGCGCAGCGTCTGCAGCGCGTCGCCCTGGCGGAACAGCACGCCCATTTCCGCGGCGCGGCCGGTGCCCACCATGATGGAGGTCGGCGTGGCCAGGCCCATGGCGCAAGGGCAGGCGATGATCAGTACGGCCACGGCATTGACCAGCGCGTGCGACAGGGCTGGCGCGGGGCCGAGGAACAGCCAGAGCAGGAAGGTGAGCAGGGCCACGCCCATCACGGCCGGCACGAACCAGCCGGTGACGCGGTCCACCAGCGCCTGGATGGGCAGGCGCGCGCCTTGCGCGGCCTCGACCATGCGGATGATGCGCGCCAGCATGGTGTCCGCCCCGGTATGGGTCACGCGCAGCGTGAAACTGCCGGACGTGTTCAGCGTGCCGCCGGTGGCCTGCATGCCGGACGTCTTCTCGACTGGCACGGGCTCGCCCGTGAGCATGGATTCGTCCACATAGGAATTGCCTTCGATGATTTCGCCGTCCAGCGGGATCTTCTCGCCCGGACGCACCAGCACGATCTCGCCCTTGCGCACCTGCTCGATGGGCAGGTCCATGGGTTGGCCGTCGCGCATGACGCGGGCGGTGCGCGGCTGCAGGCCGATCAGGCGCTGGATGGCCGCGCCGGTGCGGCCCTTGGCGCGCGCCTCCAGCATGCGGCCCAGCAGAATCAGCGTGACGATGACGGCGGCTGCCTCGAAATAGACGTTGCGGGCCGCCTCGGGCAGCCACTGCGGCGCGAAGGTGGCCACCACGGAATAGCTCCAGGCGGCGCCGGCGCCCAGCGCCACCAGCGAGTTCATCTCGGGCGCGCGCCGCCACAGGGCCATGAAGCCCTTGCTGAAGAAGTGCCGGCCCGGCCAGGCCAGCACCAGCGTGGTCAGCGCGAATTGCAGCAGCCAGCTGTTCTGCCGGCCGATATTGGCCAGCACCCAGTGGTGCATGGCGGGAATCAGGTGCGAGCCCATCTCCAGCACGAAGACGGGCAGGGTCAGGGCCAGCGAGATGCCGAAGGCCTGCTTCAGGCGGCGGGCCTCGGCGTCGCGGGCCTCGGCCTGGCGTTCGGCGTGATCGTCCTCGGCGGCGATGGGGCGGGCCTCGTAGCCGATCTTGCCGACGGCGTCCACCAGCGCCTGGGCGTCGGCGGCGGTCGGGTCGAAGGCGACCCGCGCGCGCTCGGTGGCCAGATTCACCTGGGCCTGGGCCACGCCCGGCACGCGGGTCAGGGCCTTCTCGACGCGCTTGACGCAGGACGCGCAGGTCATGCCCTCGATGGCGAGCTCAAGCTCGCTGGAAGAGGCGGGGATGGCGATGTTCATGGCGGGTCTCTTTCTATCCGGGAAGCCCACAGTTTCATCCTTCCCATTGTTGGAAGGTCAAGCCTGATTCTACGCTTGACCTTTCCATGATGGGAAGGTTTACAGTGCTGCCATGCCTGGGATCATTCCAGGCCGTCCCTGAATCTTTCGGAGAGCATCCATGAGCATCGAGTTCCAAGTCCCCGACATGACCTGCGGCCACTGCGTCAAGACCATCACCGGCGCCGTCACGGCCGCCGTGCCCGGCTCGGCGGTGGTCACGGACCTGGCGACGCACCGCGTGACGGTGACCGGCACGGACCAGGCGGACAAGGTCGAGGCCGCCATTCGTGACGCGGGCTACGAGCCGGCACGCGTCTGAGCGTCCCGCCAGGCGGCCTTGGCCCTGGCGCGCGCCTGATGGATTTCATAGAATTCATCAGGCGTTTTCTATTTTCTTATTGCTTAAAACTATCGATCAATTAAAACAATTAAATTTGATATATCGATAGTGGCGATTTATCATTCTTTCCATGGTGGTTGAACAGAACCCCGCTACCCCAAGGAGAGATTGAATGCTGCAAAACCGTGAAGGCCAACGTGTTCCCAACGTCACGTTCCCCGTCCGCGAGGGCAACACCTGGAAAAAGCTCACGTCCGACGACATCTTCAAGAACAAGACGGTCGTGGTCTTTTCGCTTCCCGGCGCTTTCACGCCGACCTGCTCGTCGACCCACCTGCCGCGCTACAACGAACTGGCGCCTGCGTTCTTCAAGGAAGGCGTGGACAGCATCGTGTGCGTGTCGGTGAATGACACCTTCGTGATGAACGAATGGGCCAAGGACCAGGAATCGGCCAACATCACGCTGCTGCCCGACGGCAACGGCGCCTTCACCGAAGGCATGGGCATGCTGGTCGACAAGAGCGACCTGGGTTTCGGCAAGCGCAGCTGGCGCTATTCCATGCTGGTCAAGGACGGCGTGGTGCAGAAGATGTTCATCGAGCCGGAAAAGGAAGGCGATCCCTTTGAAGTGTCGGACGCCGACACCATGCTGGCGTACTTCGCGCCCAAGGCCAAGAAGCCCGACCAGGTGGTCGTGTTCTCCAAGCCGGGCTGCCCGTTCTGCGTGGAAGCCAAGGCGCTGCTGCAGGACAAGGGTTTCGATCCGATCGAGATCCCGCTGGAGAACAAGGTCCGCGGCCGCGTCATCGGCGCCGTCTCGGGCAAGGGCACCGCGCCGCAGGTGTTCATCAACGGCTCGCTGATCGGCGGCCTGGACGACCTGAAGGCGCACTTCGCCTGACAGGCATCAGGCATGCCGGGCCCGGGCGGCCCGGCATGCTGCGCGGCTCCGCGCCTTGTGTGGTGGAGCCCGCGCGCCGAATTCCCCCCGCTGCGCGCGTTCCTGCGCGGCCCCGTCCGGGCGCCGCGGGGACGGTCGCGTCCCGAGCCCGCGCAGCAAGGCGAATTCGCCCTAGGCAAGACACCGCACAACCACGCCATATCGGGAGCACATGGATATGAAGACTTTGCACACTGACGTCGCCGTCATCGGCGCCGGCACCGCCGGCCTGGCCGCTTATCGCGCCGCCCGCGCCGCCGGCAAGCGCGCCTTGCTGATCGAGGGCGGCCCCTATGGCACGACCTGCGCGCGCGTGGGCTGCATGCCGTCCAAGCTGCTGATCGCCGCCGCCGAGGCCGCGCATGCCGCGATGCATACCGATGCGTTCGGCGTGCGCGTGGAAGGCGAGGTCAGCGTCGATGGCAAGGCGGTCATGGATCGCGTCAAGCGCGAGCGCGACCGTTTCGTCGGCTTCGTGCTGGACGGCGTGGAGAACATTCCCGCCGAGGACAAGATCCGTGGCCAGGCGCGCTTCGTGTCGGACACCGTGCTGCGCGTGGATGAGCATGCCGAGATCCAGGCTTCGCGGGTGGTGATCGCCACCGGCTCGCGGCCGTCGGTGCCGCCGCCGCTGCGCGATTTGGGCGACCGGCTGGTCGTGAACGACGATGTGTTCGCCTGGGACGATCTGCCGCGCCGCGTGGCCGTGTTCGGCCCCGGCGTGATCGGACTGGAGCTGGGTCAGGCGCTGGCGCGCCTGGGCGTCGAGGTGCGGGTGTTCGGCGTCAGCGGCAGCCTGGGCGGCATCAGCGACCCGCTGGTGCGCCAGAGCGCCCGCAAGATCTTCCAGCGCGAGTTCTACCTGGATCCGGACGCCCGCGTGCTGGAAACCAGGCGCGTCGGCGATGAGGTCGAGGTGCGCTACGTGGCGCTGGACAATAGCGAGCGCACCGAGCGCTTTGACTATGCGCTGGTCGCCACCGGCCGCCGCCCCAACGTGGACGGGCTGGGCCTGGAGCACACCTCGCTGGCATTGAACAGGCAGGGCGTGCCGCTGTTCGACCGCGAGACCATGCAGGCCGGCGATGCGCCCATCTTCATCGCCGGCGACGCCAACGCCGACGCGCCGCTGCTGCACGAGGCCGCCGACGAGGGGCGCATCGCCGGCGAGAACGCCGCGCGCTATCCCGATGTGCGCCCCGGTCTGCGGCGCGCGCCGCTGGCGGTGGTGTTCTCGGATCCGCAGATCGCGCTGGCCGGACAGGGCCACGCGCGGCTGGTGCCGGGCACCTTCGTCACCGGCCAGGTGGATTTCGGCGACCAGGGCCGCTCGCGGGTGATGCTGAAGAACCGGGGCATGCTGCACGTGTACGCCGACATCGCGACCGGCCGTTTCCTGGGCGCCGAGATGGTCGGTCCCGGCGCCGAGCACATCGGCCACCTGCTGGCGTGGGCCGTGCAGCAGGAGCTGACCGTGGCGCGGATGCTGGAGATGCCGTTCTACCACCCCGTGATCGAGGAAGGCCTGCGCACGGCGTTGCGCGATGCCGCCGCCAAGCTGGCGCAGGCGCGCGAGGCGCTGCAGGTGGAGGAAACCGTTTGAACGGTTGAAACCGGGGCCGCAATGGCGGCCCCGCTTGCCCTCGCGACTACTTGCCGGCGCCGAGCGCGCTGTTGTACGCGGCGGCCAGCCTGCGCACGCCTTCGCGGATCTGGTCCACGTCGGGCGCGGCATACGACAGCCGCATGGTGCCGGCCTTGGGATTGGCCGCATAGAAGGCCGCGCCGGGCACGAACAGCACGCCCTGTTCCACGCAGGCCTGGAACAGCGCGCCGGGCGCCAGGTCGTCCTGCGCCTCGGCCCAGATGAACATGCCGCCTTCCGGCGGATTGGCCAGGATGCGGCCGCCGAGTTCGGCCTGCAGCATGTCGACCATGGCCTGCATACGGGCGCCGTACTCGCGCCGGGCGCGTTCCACCGTGTCCGGATAGCGGCCGGCGTTCAGGTACTCCGCGGCGATCAGCTGCGCGATCGGCGAGGTGCACAGATCGGTGGTCTGCTTGGCGATGGCGCAGCGCCGGATGACTTCGGCCGGCGCCACCATCCAGCCGACGCGCAGCGCCGGCGCCAGCGTCTTGGACAGGCTGGACAGGTAAATCACCGGATTGGCCGACGGCAGCCTCGCGCCCAGCGCGTGGATCGGCTCGACCGCCGTGGACGAGAAGCGCAGCTCGCCGTAGGGATCGTCCTCGACCACGACCACGCCGTGCCGCGCCGCCAGGCTCGCCAGCTGCGCGCGCCGTTCCTGGGACAACAGCGTGCCGCAGGGGTTGGAGTAGGTCGGGACGGTGTAGATGAGCTTGGGCAAGGCATCGGCCGGCGCGTTCGCCAGCAGCGTTTCCAGCACATCGATCCGCATGCCCTGGGCGTCCACCGGCACCTGCTCGATGCGCGCGCCGGCCAGGCGCAGCGCCTGCAGCGTCGCCGGATAGGAGGGCGATTCCACATAGACCACGTCGCCGGGTTCCACGAACACGCGCACCAGCAGGTCGAAAGCCTGTTGCGAGCCCGTGGTCACCAGGATGTCCTCGGGCTTCGCCTCGATACCGCGCGCGCCGCAGAGCCGCGCCAGCGCCTCGCGCAGCGCCGGGGCGCCCTCGGTCGCGCCGTACTGCAGGATGCCGGCGCCCTGGGCGAAGACCCGTTGCGCGGCCTGTTCGATGCCGGCGCCATCCAGCAGCGTCGGCGAGGGATAGCCGCCGGCGAAGGAAATCATGCCGGGACGGCTCAGGTAGGGAAACAGTTCGCGGATGGGCGAACCGGCCGGTTCGGCGAAGGCGGCGGCGTAGGGAGAGTGGCTCATGGTCGGCTCGTTGCGCGGGGGGCGGACGTTCAGGCGGGCAGGGCGGCGTCTTCGGCCTGGCCCAGCAGGGCGCGGACGCGCGCCAGCGATTCGGCCTGGGCGGCTTCGTACAGCGCGATCTCGTCGTGCACGGCGCAGCCCAGGTCGCGTTCGAAGGCCGCGCGCGCTTCGTTGGCCGAGTAGTTGCGCTGCTCTGCGCTGCCCAGGTTCGAGCGGAAGATGCCGGCCGCGCTCACGGGCAGGAAGTCCTCGTAGGTGATCGGATTGGCTTGCACCAGGCCGCGGGCCAGCAGCGCATCGATATCCAGGTCGGCGGCCGACGGGTCGGCGTGGCGCAGGCCGTCGTCGGTCAGCGCGTAGCGGAAGAAGGCCAGGCCTTCGGCGCGCAGCGTGTCCAGATCGTCGGGGAATTCGGTGAAGACCTCGGTCAGCCGGTCTTCGTAGCGCTGGCCGGGCGCCTGTTCGCGGGCGCGGGCAAGCAGCGCGTCATAGCGCTGGCGGCCCTTGCGGGTGAGCGCGATGCCGCGCTGCTCGACTTCGCCGAAGCGCGCGGTATGGGTGCCGGAGGTGTCCGCGCCCAGGAAGCGGACCGGTTCCTCCAGCGCCTTGAAGCTGGTCTGGCGCAGCAGGATGGGGTGCTTGCGGCGCGGCGGGCCTTCGACCACTTCCTTGGCGGGAATGCCGCGGCCCGGCATGGCGGCCTGCAGCGCGTCGATGTCCAGCGTGCGCGGGGTCAGGTGGTTGATATGCGGGCCGGCGAAACAGACCACGTCGGCGATCAGGCGATGGGCGTCGTGCAGCGCCTGGTAGGTCTCGGCCGTGACGGTGGCCTCGCTGTGCCAGCGGAAGGTCTCGCGCACCTGTTCGACGAATTCGTCCGCCTGGGCGCTGTCCAGGCCGCCGCCCCGTTCGAACTGCTCGGTCAGCGCCAGCGCGCGCGCCGTGAAGATGTTGCGCCGTTGCAGGATCTCGCGCGCCTGCGCGGCCAGCGCCTGGTCTTCGAGCAGATCCAGGCGCAGCAGCGAGGTGAACACGCGGAAGGGATTGGCCGCCAGCGCCGCGTCGCCCACGGGGCGGAAGGCGGTGGAATGGACCGGAATGCCGGCGACCGACAGGTCGTAGTAGCCGACGGGCTCCATGCCCATGACCGCGAACACGCGCCGCATGGTCGCCAGTTCGGCGGCCGTGCCCAGGCGGATGGCTCCGTGGCGCTCCAGGTTCAGCCGCTCCAGGCTGGCCGAGCGCGCCAGGCTGTCGCGCAGTTCAGGCGATCCGGCCAGCACGTCGGCGTTGATGTCGGCGACCAGATCCAGCAGGGTGCCGTACTGCGGCACTTCCTGGCGGTACATGTCGGACATGGCGCGCGAAAAACGGGTGCGGATGTCATCCGGGGAAACGAGGGAGGAGCGGGTCATGGCAGGAAACGGGGTCAGGGTAGAAAAAAGTCGGCCGGGAATGGTCATGTCATTCATTAAATACATGAAAAATTCCCGATTGCGTGATTCTCCTGGTGTGTGCTCAAGGGGGTCAACCGACATTTGTGTCTGAGGTCATTCATAAATAGAATGAACTCCCATGAAATTCCCCCGCAAATACCTGCCCTCCATGTCCGTGCTCTGCGCCTTCGAGGCGGCCGCCCGCCACCAGAGCTTCACCGGCGCGGCGCTGGAACTGAGCCTGACGCAAAGCGCCGTCAGCCGGCAGATCCGCGCGCTGGAAGAGCTGCTGGGCACGGACCTGTTCGTTCGAGAGCGTCAGACCGTGCGGCTGAACAAGGCCGGCGAGGCCTATGCCCGGGAAATCCGCGAGGCGCTCAAGCGTGTGTCGGCGGCCACGCTGGGCTTTCGCGCCAATCCGCAGGGCGGCACGCTGAACATCGCGATCCTGCCCACCTTCGGCACGCGCTGGCTGGCGCCGAGGCTGCCGGCGTTCATGGCGGCCAATCCTGGCATCACCATCAACCTGGCCACGCGCCCGGAGCAATTCGATTTCGCCACCGAGCCGGTGGACGCGGCGATCCACTTCGGCCTGCCGGTATGGCCGGGGGCCGAGCTGGATTTCCTGATGAGCGAGCAGGTGGTGCCAGCATGCAGCCGGGCGCTGCGCGGGCAGTTCGATTTCCAGGCGCCGGCGGACCTGCTGAAGGCGCCGCTGTTGCACCTGGAAAGCCGGCCCGATGCCTGGGAACGCTGGTTCCACGCCATGGGCGTGCAGGCCCAGGGCGTGAACGGCATGCTGGTGGATCAGTTCGCGCTGGCCTCGCAGGCGGCCATGTCGGGCCTGGGGGTGGCGCTGTTGCCGCGCTTCCTGATCGAGGCCGAACTGGCGCGCGGCGATCTGGTGCTGGCCATCGACGCCCAGGTGGAAAGCGCCGAGAAATACTATCTGGCCTGGCGTCCGAGCCAGGCCAGCTATCCGCCGCTGCAGGCGTTCCGCGCCTGGCTCGCGGCGGCGGCGCGGCAAGCCTGAGGCGGACGACCGCTCAGGTGTTCTCGCGGTATTGCAGCGTGAAGCCGGCCCGGTCGTCCTGCGCCAGCTCGCGCGCCAGATAGGGCATGGCAGGCTTGAGCGCCTCGTGCAGCGTCCAGGGCGGATTGACCAGAAACATGCCACTGCCGTGCAGGCCGTAGCCGTCGATGGCCGCCTTCTTGACGGTCAGCGTGGCGTGCAGCCAGCTCTTGACCTTCAGGTTTTCCAGATGGCGGGCCATCTCGTTGGCCTCGCGCCGCTGCACCAGCGGATACCAGACGGCGATGGTGCCGGTGGCGAAACGCTTGATGCACTCCTTGACCGTGTTCAGCGTGCGGCGGTAGTCGTTCTTGTCTTCATAGGACGGATCGATCAGCACCATGCCGCGCCGCGTGGGCGGCGGCAGCAGCGCCTTCACGCCTTCGAAGCCGTCGTCGCCGTAGATGGTGGTCTGGCGCTGGGCGTTGCGGTCCAGGTGTTCCAGGTTGCCGACCAGCGTGTCGATCTCGGTCGGGTGCATCTCGAACATGCGCAGCCGGTCCGACGGACGCAGCGCATCCAGCGTCAGCCACGGCGAGCCGGGATAGCGCCGCAGCCGGCCGTTGGTGTTGTAGGCGCGGACGCGTTGCAGGTACTCGGCCAGGATGGGCGGCAGGTCGTCGCGCTCCCAGAGCCGGCCGATGCCGTCGGCGGACTCGGCGGTCTTGGTGGCCCAGTCGCCGTCCAGGCTGTACAGGCCGGCGCCGGCATGGGTGTCGATGACCCAGTACGGCGCGTCCTTGCGGTTGAAGTAATCCAGCGTGTGGACGAGGATGGCGTGCTTGAGCACGTCGGCGTGGTTGCCGGCGTGGAAGGCGTGGCGGTAGCTGAACACGGGCGCCCGGTCCTTTAAGCCTGGACGGGCCGGATCGCGGCCAGCTCGTCGGTGAAGATGCCGTCGATGCCCCAGTCGAGCAGCAGGCGCGCGCGCTCCGGATCGTTGACGGTCCAGGCGGCGATGCGGTAGCCGGCGGCGTGCACGGCGTCGATCAGCTCGCGGGTGGCGTCCTTCTGGTTGATGTTCAGCGCCACGCACTGGTATTTCTGCAGGCGCGCCAGCCAGTCGGCCGGGACTTTTTCCACCAGCAGCGCGCGCGGCAGCTCGGGCGCGGCTTGCAGCGCCGCCGCCAGCGCCTCTTCGGCGAAGGACGAGAGCAGGGGGGCGGTGGCCGATTGCTTCCACAATTCGCGGGCCGCCAGCGCCACGGCGCGGCCGGTCTCGGCCTCGCGACCCGGGCAGGGCTTGATCTCGACATTGCTGGCGATGCCGTTGGCGACGGTGTAGCGGGCCACGGCGGCGAAGGTGGGCAGCGGCTCGCCGGCGTAGGCGGCCGAGTGCCAGCCGCCGAAATCCAGCTGCGCCAGTTCGATGTAATCCTTGGCGGCGGCCGGGCCGTGGCCGTTCGAGGTACGGTCCACGTCATCGTCGTGCATCAGCACCAGCACGTTGTCGCGGCTGAGCTTGACGTCGTACTCGAACATGGTGAAACCGTGTTCGGCGCCGACGCGCATGGCAGCCAGCGTGTTCTCCGGCGCCAGACGGCCGCCGCCGCGGTGGGCGATGTAACGGGAGTAGGGCCAGGAGGGGAGGTTTGCGGTCATTTGGGTGTTGCTTGAGTGTTCTACGGAGCAGGGTTGCAAGGATACTCCTAATGGCCTATTTCAGCGGCGCCTTGCCCTGCGACACGTCCATGATCATGCGCGTCGACAGGTACAGCCGGGGCACGATGCTGCCGATCTGTATGTACTCCGCCTCATTGGAGTGGGCGCCGAAGCCGGACAGGCCCATGCCCTCGATGACCGGGCCGCGCGCCTTCAGCGCGGCGAAGGCGGCGTCGGTGCCGCCGCCGCTGGCGCGGTCCACCACCTTCATGGGCAGGCCCAGCTCCTGGTAGATGGCCACGCCGTGCGAGGCCAGCGCGCGCGAGGCGGCGGTGGCCTCCAGGGGCGGGCGGCGCACCTCGAACTTCACGCTGACCTTGGACTCGGGCAAGAGCTTGTTGCGCGACTTTTCCTCCAGCGTGCGCGTCAGCGCGTCGAAATCGGCCACGCGCAGCGCGCGGGCGTCGGCCTGGGCCGTGGCCTGGCCCGGGATGACGTTGCGGTTGGTGCCGGCCTGGGCGATGGTCCAGTTCAGCTTCAAGCCTTTTTCGGGCTGCGACAGCTTGTCCATCTGCAGCACCTGGTGGGCCAGCTCGTACAGCGCGTTGATGCCGCCCTCGGGCCGCGCGCCCGCGTGCGAGGTCTTGCCCTGCACCGTCAGGTAGGCCGCGCCGATGCCGCTGGTGGCCAGCGTCAGCCGGGCTTCGGCGCCGCCGCCTTCATACGAGAACACGGCGTCCTGGTCGGCCGCGAGGGCGGTGATGGTGTCGCGCGCGCCCGGCGAGCTGATTTCCTCGTCGCCGTTGATCAGCACGGTGATCTTGCCGTAGCCGCGGAAGTCCAGCTTGCGCAGCAGGGCCAGGGTGTGGATGATGGCCGCCACGCCGTGCTTGTCGTCGGCGATGCCCAGGCCATAGGCCTTGTCGCCGTCGATGCGGAAGGGCTGGTCCTTGAGCATGCCGTTGCGGTAGACGGTGTCCATATGGGCGATCAGCATGATCTTCCTGTCGCCGCTGCCCAGGAACTCGGCCCGCACCATGGGGCCGACCTTCTCCGGCGTGTCGTCCAGGCGGAAGACCTGGGCGGGCTGGATGATCTCGGCCTTGCCGCCCAGCGCCGCCAGCCGGTCGCGCACCAGCGCGGCGATGCGCTCCACGCCTTCGACGTCCTTGCTGCCGGATTCGATGCCGACCAGGTCGCGCATGGTGTCCAGCATGGCCTGCCGCTCGGCCTGGGCGGCCTCGTGCACGGCCGCCACGGGCGCGCTCCAGGCGGCGGCGCTGCCCAGGAACAGGACGGCGGCGCCAGCGGCGCGGGCGAGGAAAGGGCAAAGGCGCGGAGTCATCATGAACGCAAACCTCGTTTGTCGCTGGGCGCCGGGCGCCCGGGAACGGACCACGATACGGGCCGGGCCGGCGCGCCGGAACCGGGGTTTCCCTGCTTGACGCACTGGCGCCGGGCGATGATCAAAGGAATCTGAACATCGCGCGCGGGCGGGAAATGCTAAAATCCCGCGGCTGATCCGGTGTATAACCGGTGTGGGAACAAGGCGAAGCTCGTTCGCCTTTTTTTATGCGTTTTCGTGCGGCTCCCGGTTTACTTCCGGAGCGCGGCAACAGGGATTCCATGTTCGAATTTATTCGCAGCCATCGTCGCTGGATGCAGTTCATTCTGCTGCTTCTGATCGTGCCGTCCTTTTTCCTGGTCGGCATACAAGGCTATGAAAGCTTCATGCGCAAGGAGCCCGAGCTGGCCACGGTCGCGGGCCAGCCCGTCACCCGCGCCGAGTTCGATCAGGCCCACCGCAATCAGCTGGAACAGTTCCGCCAGCGCATGGGCGCGCAGTTCGACCCCGCCGTGGTCGACACGCCGTTCCTGCGCCAGGGCCTGCTGAACGAGCTGATCAATCAGCGCCTGCTGGCCAACGTCGCGATCGACAACCGCTTCTCGGTGTCGGACACCACGCTGCGCAACTACATCACCAAGATCCCCACCGTCCAGGCCAATGGCGACTTCTCGATGGAACTGTACCGCCAGATGCTGGCGGCGCAGGGCCTGACCATGAACGGGTTCGAAGCCGGCGTGCGCCGCGACCTGGCGATCGGCCGCGTGCTGGAGCCCGTGGGCATGACTGCCCGCGCGCCCGCCGAAGTGGTGGCTTCGCTGGAAACCGCGCTGACCCAGACCCGCACGGTCCAGCTGCGCCGTTTCGCCGCCGCCGACTATCGCTCGAAGGTTGACGTGAGCCCGGCCGACATCCAGGCCTGGTACGACGCCAACAAGCAGCAGTTGCAGATTCCCGAACAGGTCCAGGTGCAGTACCTGGTGCTGGACGAAGCCGCCGCCACCCAGGGCGTGCAGGTCAAGGACGAAGACCTGGCCTCGTACTACGAGCAGAACAAGACCCGCTTCGGCCAGCCCGAGCGTCGCCGCGTCAGCCACATCATGATCAACCTGCCGGCCGGCGCCTCGGAAGATGCGCGCAAGGCGGCTCGCGCCAAGGCCGACGAGCTGGACAAGCTGGCCGTGGCCGACCCGTCCAAGTTCGCCGAACTGGCCCGCAAGGAATCGCAGGACGCCGGCTCCGCCGCCAATGGCGGCGACCTGGGCTGGCAGCAGAAGGGCGCGCTGCCCGGCTCGCTGGACAAGGCCGCCTTCGGCCTGAACAAGGACCAGGTCTCCGGCGTGGTCGAAAGCCCCAGCGGCCTGCACATCCTCAAGCTGACCGAGATCCAGCCCGCCGCGATCAAGCCGCTGGCCGAGGTCAAGGACCAACTCACCGGTGAAGTGCGCAAGCAGCTCGCCGCTGTGCGTTTCTCGGAAATGGCCAGCCAGTTGAGCAAGCAGGTCTATGACCAGCGCGACAGCCTGCAACCCGCCGCCGACGCGGTCGGCCTGAAGCTGCGCACCGCCACCGGCGTGACCCGCGAAGGCCTGCTGCCCGCCGACAAGGCCGGTCCGGGCTCGGCCGCCGGCGGTCCGGACGCCGCGCTGCTGGACAACCCGCGCGTGCGCCAGGCGCTGTTCTCGGCCGATGTGCTGCGCGAAAAGCAGAATTCCGGCGTGATCGAACTGGCCCCGGACACCATGCTGGCCGTGCGCGTCGCCGCCGTGGAGCCGGCCCACGTGCCGCCGCTGGACAAGGTCAGCGAAACCATCCGCGCCAAGCTGCTGGACGAGCGTTCGGCCGAAGCCGCCCGTCAGGCCGGCGAAGCCGCGCTGGCCGCCGACAAGGCCAATCCGGCCGCCTCGCCCGAAGGTTTCGCCGGTGCGGTGACGGTGTCGCGCCAGGATCCTGGCGGCCTGCCGCGCGCGGTGCTGGACGCCATCATGCGCCAGCCGGCCGCCACGTTGCCCGCCTACGTGGGCGTGCAGGCGGGCGCCGACTACACGGTGGCTCGCCTGGAGAAGGTCGAGCCCGGCAAGGTCGAGCAGGCCGAGCGCGAGAGCCTGGCGAGCCAGTTGTCCGGAGCCTATGGCCAGGCCGAGAACGAGGCCGTGGTGCGCATGCTGCGCGAGCAGTACAAGGTGCAGGTGCTGCCGGCTTCGGCCGACGCCATCAAGGGCGAGCAGCCCGCCTCGGCGGGCTGACCCCCTAGTTGAGCAGTGGCCGCAGCGCCGGCCACACGTTATCGAGCAGTTGGGGCTGGGCATCCTCGTTGGGATGGATGCCGTCAGCCTGGAACATGGCCCGGTTCGTCGCAATGCCTTCCATCAGGAAGGGGACGAGCCGGGCTTTTTCGTCCTTGGCCACCGTGGGGAACAGCTGCGCGAAGCGCTGCGTGTAGTCGCGCCCGTAGTTTGGCGGGATCTGCATGCCCACGATGACCACGTCGGCGTCGGCCTGGCGCGCGGCCTGGGCCATGTTGCGCAGGTTCTGCTCGGTCATGGTCAGGGACAGGCCGCGCAGCGCGTCGTTCGAGCCCAGCTCCAGCACCACCACGGCCGGCGCGTGCTGGCGCAGCAGCGCCGGCAGGCGGGCGACGCCGCCGCTGGTGGTGTCGCCGCTGATGCTGGCGTTGACGACCTTGTACTTGGGGTATTGTTGCGAAATCCGCTCGGACAGCAGCGGCACCCAGCCGGTGCCGCGCTTGATGCCATATTCGGCGGACAGGCTGTCGCCCAGCACCAGCACCGCGCGCGGCGCGGAACCTTGGGCCGAGGGGGCAGTCTGAGCGTGGCCGGGCGCGATGGCGGCGGCGGTCAGGACGGACGTGTACAGCAGACGGAAAAATAGGCGCATGGATAGCAATAACTCGATCGAGGTGAAAGGGCTGGGCAAGCGGGTCGCCGACGCCGGCGGCACGCTGTCTATCCTGGAAGGAATCGATTTTACGGTCGAGGCGGGCAGCGCCGTGGCCATCACGGGCAGCTCGGGCTCGGGCAAGTCCACCTTGCTGGGACTGCTGGCCGGGCTGGATGTTCCCAGCACGGGCAGCGTGAGGCTGGCCGGCCAGGATCTGTTCGCCCTGGACGAGGACGGCCGCGCACGGCTGCGCGCCAATCATGTGGGCTTCGTGTTCCAGTCGTTCCAGCTGCTGCCGAACCTGACCGCGCTGGAAAACGTCATGCTGCCGCTGGAATTGGCCGGCCAGCCGGCGCGCGAGGCCGCCCAGGCCATGCTCGAGCGGGTGGGGCTGGGCGAGCGCCTGCACCATTACCCGCGCACGCTGTCGGGGGGCGAGCAGCAGCGCGTGTCGCTGGCGCGCGCCTTCGTGGTGAACCCGGACCTGCTGTTCGCCGATGAACCTACCGGCAGCCTGGACGCGGCCACGGGCGAGAAGGTGATCGACCTGATGTTCGACCTGCACCGCGAGCACGGCGCCACGCTGGTGCTGGTGACGCACGATCCGCAGCTGGCGGCGCGTTGCGGCCGCCAGCTGGTGCTGGCGGCGGGACGGATGGCCTGACGGCCTGGCAGCGGTCCGGACGCCGGCCCCGGGTGCCAATGGGCGCCGGGAGCGGATCCGCCGAGTTCTTCCTTACTTCGTCTTGGCCACCGCCTGGCCCCAGGCGGCCACCACCGCTTCATATTCCTGAGCCGCCGCTTCCTGGCTGATCGGGAAGATCTTGATCGAGGCCAGGTCGGGCAGGGTGGTCAGGCTGGCCACGGCCACGTCGCTGCGGGTGGGGCGGCGGAAGTTCTTCACCAGTTGCGCTTCCTGGGCCTCCTTGCTGAGCAGCCCTTCATACAGCGCCTGGGCGGCTTGCGCGTTCTTGGCGCCCTTGATGATGAACATGCCTTCCGGCGCCAGGTAGCTGCCCTCGGCCGGGTAGACCAGCCTGATCTCCTTCTGGCCGCCGGCGACATATTCCTGGGCGGCGTATTCCAGCGTCATGCCGGCGGCGTATTCGCCCGCCGCCACGCCCTTGTAGGTGGTGCCCGACGAGGCCGTGACCACGGCGTTGGCCGCGATCTTGTCCAGGCCGGCCTGGCCGAACTGCTTGTACAGGCCGTAGACCAGCATGTAGGCCGTGCCGCTCTTGGACGGATCGGTGATGGCGAACTTGCCCTTCCATTGCGGCTGCATCAGGTCCGACCAGGACGCCGGCGCGGCCAGGCCCTTGAGCTGGCGCTCGTTGACCATCAGCACCATCACGTGCACGTTGGTGCCGACCCACAGGTCGTCCGGACCGCGGAACTCGGCCGGAATCTTGTCCAGGTCGGCCGGGCGGTACGGCTGCAGGTGCTGGCGGTAGGCGCCCAGCGTGCCGAAGCCGCCGCTCCAGAACAGGTCGCCGCGCGGGTTCTGCGCCTCGGCTTCGATGCGCTTCATCATGGTGCCGGTGCCGCCCGTGACCGGCTGCACGTTCAGCGACGGCGACTTCTTCTTGACGGCTTCCAGCGCCGTCTCGATGGTCTCGGTGTTGTTGGACGAGTACAGCACCACGTTCTGGGCCTGGGCGGCGCCGCAGGCGACCGAGGCGGCCAGCAGGCCGGATTGCAGCAGGTGTTTGATTTGCATGACGAGTCTTCCTGGGACGGGTTATTTGCCGGAAAAGAGCTTGATGCGGAACGCCTTCACCGACACGATGATGGGCAGCACGATCACGGTGACCAGCGCGGCGCCATAGGCCGAGGCCATGCCCAGGCGGCCGCCGTCGACCTGCCGGAAGATGGCGATGGGCATGGTTTCCAGGCCGCCGCTATAGGCCACGATGGACGCCGACAGTTCGGAGATCGTGGTCAGCCACATCAGCAGGGCGGCCGAGATGATCGAGGCCTTCATGGCGGGCAGCACGACCTTGAAGAAGGTCATCAGCGGCGACACGCCCAGGCTGATCGAGGCTTCTTCGATCGAGTCGGGGATGTTGAACAGCACCGACGAGGCGTTGCGCACGGCGAAGGGCAGGCGCCGCACCGTGTAGCACAGCACCATGATGGCCGAGGTGCCGGCCAGCACCAGCCAGCCGGTGTTGAAGGTCTGCACCAGCGCGATGCCCAGCACCGTGCCCGAGATGGTCAGCGGCAGCACCACGATGTAGTCCAGCGCCTGGGTGTAGGCGCTGCGCTTCTTGATGGTCAGGTAGCTGACCAGCACCGCGAAGGCCACGCCCAGCACCGTCGCCAGCGAAGCGAACTTGAGCGAGTTCAGGATGGGTTCGGGCGCGCCGTGCAGCGCGCGCTGCATGCTGGCCAGCGACCAGCTGCCCCAGTGCATGACCGGCCCGCTGGTCTTGGTGAAGGCGGCCACGAATACGATGATCAGCGGCAGCAGCGACACCAGGATCACCAGACCCACGCCGCCGGTGTAGAAGATCGAGGCCCACGAGCGCACCCGCACGGCGGCCGGCGCGCGGCCCTGCGTCATGGTGTAGACCTTGCGCTCGACCACGCGCTTCTGGAAGAACAGCACGATGGCCACGATGGCGATGGACACCACCGACATGGCGCTTTGCAGCGTGGGGCTGCCGCCCATTTCGCTGACGAAGGTGTTGTAGGTCATGACCGACAGCAGCGGCACGCGGCTGCCCAGCAGCATGGCCAGCGCGAAATTGCCCACCACCAGCGTGAACACCACCAGCGCGTTGACCAGCACGGCCGGCAGCAGCACCGGCACCAGCACGCGCAGCTTGGTGGTCAGCGGCGGCGTGCCCAGGCTCAGGCCGGCTTCCTCCAGCTGTCCGTCGAAGCCGCGCAACGCGGCCAGCACGCCCAGGTAGATGTAGGTGTAGTACACCAGCGTCATCGAGAAGACCATGCCGGTCCAGCCGTAGAACGAAGGCAGCGAGATGCCGGCGTCGCCCAGCAGGTTGGTCAGCAGGCCGTTGTTGCCCAGCAGCAGCAACCAGGACTGGCCGACGATGATCTCCGGAATCACGATGGTGAGCACGGGCAGGATGGCCACCAGGTTCTTCAGCGGGAAGTCGTAGCGCGCCACCATGTAGGCGAAGGGCACGCCCACCAGCACGGTGCAGGCGGTGACGGCCAGGCCCAGGATCAGCGTGTTGCCGAAGGCCTCCAGGTACTGCGAGTCCGCCAGCAGCGCGCGAAAGCCCTCCAGCGTATAGCCGCCGTCCGGGCCGGTGACGCTGTTGGCGAACAGCACGCCCAGCGGATACAGCACGAAGAACAGCAGCAGGATCAGGCTGATCGCGGTCAGCAGGCCCCAGGGCCACCATTTGATTTTCATGGCTGGCGCGTCCTCAGGCGTTCACGACCCGGCTGTCGGCGGGGATCAGCACCTGCACGGCCTCGCCGGGCTGGAACTGGGCGACCATATTGCCCGCGTGCAGCTCGACGCGGAGTTCCGAGCCGTCCTCCAGCGCGATGCGGTAGGCGGTCTTGAAGCCCAGGTACTGGCGCCGCAGCACCTTGCCGGGCAGGGTGTTGGGGACGTAGGGCGCGGGCGCCATCAACGCCAGTTCCTCGGGCCGCGCGATCAGCACGCCGCGCGCGTCCAGGCTGCCCGCGCCCTGCACGCCGTCGAAGTCGCGGCCGCACAGCTGGTAGCGCACCAGGCCTTGCGGAGCCTGGCCCGGCACGGCCTGGGCCGGCACCGGGATCACGTTGGCCGAGCCGATGAAGTCCGCCACATAGGCATTGACCGGCGTGCCGTACAGTTCCTCCGGCGTGCCCAGCTGGGCGATGCGGCCGTGGTCCATGATGGCGATGCGGTCGGACATGGCCAGCGCTTCTTCCTGGTCGTGCGTGACGAACACGGTGGTGATGCCGGCCTCGCGCACCAGGTCCAGGATCACATCGCGCATCTGCAGGCGCATCTTGGCGTCCAGGTTGGACAGCGGCTCGTCCATCAGCAGCACGCGCGGCCGGATCACCAGGGCGCGCGCCAGCGCCACGCGCTGGCGCTGGCCACCGCTCATCTGCGCCGGGTAGCGCTGGGCCAGCGCCAGCAGCCCGACCTTGTCGAGCGCCTCGTTGGCGCGCCGGGTGATCTCGGCGCGCGCCACGCCGCGCGCCCGCAGGCCGTAGGCCACATTGTCGAAGGCGCTCTTGTCCGGGAACAGCGCGTAGTCCTGGAACACCATGCCGATGTCGCGGCGGTGGGCGGACACGCGGGTCACGTCGTCCTGGTCGAACAGCAGGCGGCCGCCGTCGGGCGCGTGAAAGCCCGCGATGCACCGCAGCAGCGTGGTCTTGCCGCAGCCGCTGGGCCCCAGCAGCGTATAGAACGCGCCGTCCGGGATGTGCAGGGAAAGGTCGCGCAGCACCTGCTGCCCGCCGAAGGTCTTGACGATGCCGTCTACCGTGATCGATGCCATGTTGGATTCCTGCGATGGATAGCCGGCATGATAGGAAGCGTCAACCGGCGCGACCAGCGACGTTTCTTAAGGCGTGGCGTTAGTTTTTCTAAGAGGTCGGCGCCGCCGCTATCCCCTAGAATGCCGCTGCATGGACGCGCGCCCGCACCGAGCGGGCCGTGGACCGGAAAAATAACGACACGACAAGGGAAACCGTGGGAAATCGCAGCACAGACTCGCGCCGCGCAGGCCGGCGGGCGGGCGCGGCCTGACATGGCCGGTCACAGCCTGCCGCCGCTCAAGGCGCTGCGGGTATTCGAGGCGGCCGCCCGGCTGCGCAGCTTCACGGCCGCCGCCGATGAACTGAGCATCACGCACAGCGCGGTCAGCCAGCAGATCCGCATCCTCGAGGACCATGTGGGGCAGCCCCTGTTCGCGCGCGAGGCGCGCGGCGTGGCGCTGCTGCCCTGCGCCCAGGCCTATTTCCCGGAAGTGCAGGCCAGCCTGGAGCGCATCGCCGCCGCCACCGCCAAGCTGCGCGCACCGGGATTTACCGGCACGCTGCGGGTCTGCGCCACGCCGTCGCTGACCATGAAGTGGCTGATTCCGCGCTTGTCCGGCTTCCAGGCGCTGCATCCGGGCATCGATGTTCAGCTGACCACGCAGGGCCGTTCCTTCCTGGACCGGGGTGGCGACGCCGGCAGCGACGTGCTGCTGCGCCACGGCTACATGGCGCACGCCGAGCTGAGCTGCGTGCACTGCCTGGACGATTTCCATGTGCCGGTGGCTTCGCCGCGCTTCATCGAGCGCAACCGGCTGGCCGCGCCGGCCGACTGTCTGGGCCATCCGCTGCTGAAGGTCGCGGGCGGCATGGACTACTGGCCGCGCTGGTTCGCGCTGGCCAAGGTCGACGTGCCCGCGCAATTGCCCGGGCCGGTGTTCGACCATCACTTTCTCTGCATGCAGGCCGCCATGAACGACCTGGGCATCGCGCTGGCGCCGTGGTGCCTGCTGCAGGACGACATCGCCGCCGACCGGCTGCGTCCGCTGTTCGCGCAGCCGCAGCTGCCCAACGCCGGCATCCATGCGCTGTACCGTCCCGACGGGCCGGCGGCGGCGGCCGCGCAACGATTCATCGACTGGCTGTGCGGGCAGGGGACCGAGCCGTCCCGTGGCGCATAGCGCAAGCAAGGAAATCCTCATGTCCGAACCCTTCGACCCGACCGCGAATTGCGCCTATCCCGGCCTGAGCCTGCGCCGGCCCTGGACGCCGGCGCCGCTGTCGGCCTACCGCGTCATCGCCTTCGACATGGACTCGACGCTGGTCGCCATTGAAACGCTGGACGAGATGGCCGCGCTGATGGGGCGCGGCGCCGAGGTGGCGGCGATCACCGAGGCCGCGATGCGCGGGGAGATCAGCGACTACAAGCAAAGCCTGCGCGAGCGGGTGGCGCTGCTTGCCGGCATGCCGCAGGCGCTGGCGGACCAGGTCTATGACGAACGCCTCACCCTTAACCCTGGCGCCGAGGAACTGATCGGCGCCTGCAAGCGCGCCGGCCTCTACTGCCTGCTGGCGACCGGTGGCTTCACCTGCTATACCGACCGGCTGCGCCAGCGCCTGGGGCTGGACGACGTGCGCGCCAACGTGCTGGAGACGCGCGACGGCAGGCTCACCGGCCGGCTGTTGCCGCAGCCCTGGGGCGACATCTGCGACGGCGAGGAAAAGAAGAACAAGCTGCTGGAGGTCTGCGCGCGGCTGGGCGTGGCGCCCGAGCAGGCGATCGCCGTGGGCGACGGCGCCAACGACCTGCCCATGATGCGGGCGGCGGGGCTGTCGGTGGGTTTCCATCCCAAGCCGGCGGTGCGGCGCGAGGCCGACGTGACCATCGAGGCAGGCGGGCTGGACCGCCTGCTGCAACTGTTCACGCCGGGCTAGCGGGGTGCGCGGCCCGGGCAAGCGCCGGGCCGGCGCGGTTCAGGCCAGTCCGTCGATGCGCGCGTGCGGATTGACCGGCGCTTCGTAGTCCACGCCCTCGACCTCGAAGCCGAACAGGCGCAGGAAGTCGGACTTGTAGCCGGCGAAGTCCGTCAATGCGTTGATGTTGTCGGTCTCGACCTGGTTCCACAGTTCCTGCACGCGCGTCTGCACGGCGGGCGCCAGTTCCCAGTCGTCCACGCGCAGCCGGCCTTCCTCGTCCCGCAGCGGCGCGGGGCCGCAGATGCCATCGCGGTACAGGCGGTAGACCTGTTCGATGCAGCCCTCGTGCGTGCCCTCGGCCTTCATGACCTTGAACAGCAGCGACAGGTACAGCGGCATCATGGGGATGGCCGAGCTGGCCTGCGTGACCACGGCCTTGAGCACCGACACGCGGGCGTCGCCGCCGCGCGCCGCCAGCTTGGCGCGGATGTCCAGCACCTTGCGGTCCAGGTCCTTCTTGGCCGCGCCGATGGAGCCGTTCCAGTAGATGTCGTGGGTGATGCGCTCACCCAGATAGGTGAAGGCCGTGGTGGTGGCGCCCTCGGCCAGCACGCCGGCTTCGAGCAGCGCGTCGATCCACATCTGCCAGTCCTCGCCACCCATCACGGCGACGGTGGCGTCGATTTCGTCCTGCGTCGCCGGTTCCAGCGTGGATTCGCGCACGACCTCACGGTCGGTATCCAGGCCGCGCAGCGTGACGGCGCGGCCCACGGGCTTGAGCACCGAGGTGTAGACCTTGCCGTCGCGCGGATGGCTGCGGCGCGGCGCGGCCAGGCTGTAGACCACCTGGTCGACCTGGCCCAGGTCGGCGCGGATGGCCTCGATGACCTGGCGCTTGATCTCGTCGGAGAAGGCGTCGCCGTTGATGCTGCGGGCGTACAGCCCCTCGGCCTGGGCGAACTTGTGGAAGGCGGCGCTGTTGTGCCAGCCGGGCGTGCCCGGCTTGGATGGCTCGGACGGGCGCTCGAAGAACACGCCCAGCGTCTGCGCGCCGCCTGCGAAGGCCGCGCTGATGCGCGCGGCCAGGCCGTAGCCGGTGGACGCGCCGATCACCAGCACGCGCTTGGGCGCGCCGGCGATGGGACCCTGCTTGCGCACGTAGTCGATCTGCTGGCGCACATTGGCCTCGCAGCCGGCGGGATGGGTGGTCACGCAGATGAAACCGCGCACGCGGGGCTTGATGACCAGGCGCACGCCGTCCTGGGCGGGCGCGTTATCGGGCGGGGATTGGACCATGCGGGGCCTCAAGTCTGGAATCCGGCGCGGGGCCGGCGGGTCGGAAGCGAAAATGCGACCGGCATTGTACGGGAGCCGGGCCAGGGGCGGCCAGTTGACCGGATGCTCGCGAGTTGCCAGCCGGAGGCTAGCGGGCAGCGGCCCGGCCGCGCCGCCATTCCACCAGGCCGATACCCATGCCGCTGGCGCAGATGACAGCGATGCCCAGCCAGGTCAGCGGGTCCGGGAAATGGCCCCAGACCAGCCAGCCCACGGTGGTGGCGCTGATGATCTGCAGGTAGATGAACGGCGCCAGCGTCGAGGCCGGCGCGCGCCGGTACGCGGCGATCTGGAACAGGTGGCCCAGCCCGCCGGTGATGCCGGTGGAGATCAGCAGGCTCCAGTCCAGCAGGGACAGCTCGCGCAGCACAGGCAGCGCGGGCGGCAGGATGAAGGGTAGGGCCAGGGTCAGGCAGGCGGTGCCGACGGCGCCGCTCCAGATCAGCGAGGTGAACGGGTCGTCGCCGGCCACGCGGCGGGTGGCGATGAACTGGGCGGCGAAGCAACAGGCGGTGAGCAGGCCGAACACGGTGCCGGTGGGATCCAGGCCGCCGCCGGGCCGGATCACGATGATGACGCCGACGAAGGCGATGCCGGCCGCCACGAAGCGCGACAGCCGAGCCGGCTCCTTCAGGATCCAGGGCGCAAGCGACAGCACCAGCAGCGGCGCCAGGAAGTTGATGGCGGTGGCCTCGGCCTGGGGGATGTAGCTCAGCGTGGTGAAGAACATGAGCGTGGCCAGGAACATCGAGGCGCCGCGCACCAGCTGCTCGCGCGGCCGCACGCTGCGCAGCACGCCCAGGCCGCGCTCCGGCAGCACCAGGGCCAGCACCAGCACCAGGTGCACGGCATAGCGGAACCAGGACAGCAGCAGCAACGGCACGCCTGCGTTCATGACCCACTTGCCGCTGGCGTCCAGACAGGACAGCGTCCACATGGACAGGACCAGCAGCAGCACGCCGATCAACGGTCCGCGGGTGGCGGGCGCGGCGGGGCGCGGGCGACCGGTAGCGGCCGGGGTCATGGACAACTCCTGTGGGGGACGGTTGGGCGGCTGACATGATACGCTCATCGCGCCAGACGGATAGGGCCATGATCGAATTACGCAACGTCGAGACTTTTTTCTGGGTCGCCACCCTGGGCAGCTTCCGGGCCGCCGCGGACAAACTCAACACCACACAGCCCGCGGTATCGCAGCGCATCGCCTCGCTCGAGGCCGACCTGGGCGTGCGGCTGTTCGAGCGCGAGGCGCGCGGCGTCAAGCTCACCGGCAAGGGCCACGAACTGCTGTCGCATGCCGAACGCATGCTGCAGGTGCGCCGCGACATGTTCGAGGCCGCGCGCGAGCAGAACGTCATGTCCGGCACCGTGCGCATCGGCGTGGCCGAGACCATCGTGCAGACCTGGCTGCCCACGCTCATCGAACTGGTGCACACCGCCTATCCGGCGCTGGTGCTGGAGATCGAGGTCGACACCACGCACGTGCTGCGCCCGCATCTGCTGTCGCGGCAGATCGACCTGGCCTTCCTGATGGGGCCTGTGCTGGAGGCGCGGGTCGAGAACCTGCCGCTGTGCACCTATCCGCTGGCCTGGGTCGCCAATCCGCAGCTGGACCTGGGGCCGGAGCCGGTGACGCTGGAGCGCATCGCGCGGCTGCCCATCATCACCTATCCGTCCAACAGCGCGCCGTACCGCGTGGTGCGCGACATGCTCACGCGCGCCGGCGTGGCCGCGCCGCGCATGTACGGCAGCGCATCCATGTCCATGATGGTGCGCATGACCGAGGACTGCATCGGCACCAGCGTCATCGCGCCGGTGTTCCTGGGCAAGGAACTGGCGCGCGGCGAGCTGCGCATTCTGCGGGTCGAGGCCGATCCGCTGCCGGAGCTGAGTTTCACCGCGAGCTGGGTGCAGGGTCCGGACAGCCACGCGGTGCGCCTGATCGCGCAGATGGCGCAGAAAGTGGCCGCGCAGGCCACCGATGGAACGCCGGCGGGCTAATCAGACCGGGCCGGCGGCCCTAGGTGTTTTCCCGTGGACAGGCGCGGCCCAGGCGCGCCGCGCGGCCATCGCGCGATATTGCCGTTGGGCTGCAAAGCCGCGCCAGCACTGGGTTTGCGGGTAATAGGCCAGCTGTCGCGCGCCAGACCAAAGAAATATTTATACCTCGGCATCGCAACATACGATTGGACGCTGCGCGTCTCGGACGGTGCAATGCCGCCACATCGATAACGAGCGCCCGTAAAGGCGGCGCGGGGATAGCGGGGAAGGGCAGCGGACGGGTTCCGGGCGGCGGCGAAGCCAGGCTTCGCGCGGCGCGGCGGAACCGGACCGAGGCGGTTCCGGCGGCCCCGCATACAGCCACGGGGCCGGCGCTCGCGATTCGCGTTCCGCATTCGCGGCCGCGCGCAGCCAGGGCCAACGGGGACCCGCGCGCGGCAGACATTCCCGCAGCCAGGAGCTTGATCCATGAAGAAAACCCTCGTATGCGCCGCCATGGCGGCCGGCCTGCTGGCCGGCGCCGCCCACGCCCAGGACCTGCCCAAGACGCAGCTGAAGGTCGTCGGCGGCCTGTCGAACCTGACGGCCTACAACGATTACGAAAAGCCTTTCTGGACCAAGACCATTCCCGAGCTGTCCAAGGGCCAGGTCACGGCCGACATCAAGGGCTTCAATGAAATGGGCCTGAAGGGTCCGGAGCTGCTGCGCCTGATGTCGCAGGGCGTGATCGAGTTCGGCACCGCCACGCTGTCGTACTTCGCCAGCGACAACCCCATCAACGAAGCCATCGACCTGGCCGGCCTGGCGCCGGACGCGCAGACCGCGCGCGCCGTCACCAATGCCTTCGAGCCGGTCTATGCGCGCCTGTACGGCGAGGGCAACAACGTCAAGCTGCTGGGCATTTCCACCTATCCGGCCCAGGTGCTGTTCTGCAACGCCGAAATTAAGGGCCTGGCCGACCTGAAGGGCAAGAAGGTCCGCACCAGCAGCCGCACCACCGCCGAGTTCGTCGAGGCGCTGGGCGGCTCCAGCGTCACCATGGCCTTCGGCGAAGTGGTGCCGGCGCTGCAGAACAAGGTGGTGGATTGCGCCATCACCGGCTCGCTGTCCGGCTATTCGGCCAAGTGGTACGAAGTTTCCACGCACCTGTACGCGCTGCCGATCAACTGGAACCAGCAGATCCACGCCGTCAACCAGAAGGCCTGGGACAAGCTGGATCCAGCCGTGCGCAGCTTCCTGCAGGCCAATGTGAAGACGCTGGTCGACAACATCTGGGACGCCGCCGCGCGCCAGACCCAGGAAGGCTATGACTGCAATACCGGCGCCGCCGCCTGCCCGTATCCGGTCAAGGGCAAGATGGTGCTGGTGCAGCCGTCCGAGGCCGACCGCGCCCTGCTCAAGAAGGTCACGCAGGAAGCCGTGCTGCCCAAGTGGGCCGCGCGCTGCTCGGCCCAGTGCGTCAAGGACTTCAACGCCACCGTCGGCAAGACGCTGGGCGTGACCGCCAGCAAGTGATGTCCCGCTTGCGATGTCCCGCAAGTGACATCGCGCAAGTGACGTCGCGAATGACGTCGAGCACGTAACCGGGACCGCGCGTCGCCGGCCCTCGCGGGCGGGGCGGCGCCGGCTCCCGGCGTTTCCACCCCCGGCGCCCCGCGCCGGGCGACCCCCTCGCGGAGTCAAGACCGATGACCTCTACCGAACATTTCCGCCTGCTCGGCGGGCTGCTGCGCCGCGCCGAAAGCTGCTCGCGCGTGGCCGTCTGGGCGGGCGGGGCGCTGACCATCGCCAGCGTCCTGCTCATTTCCTTCGACGTGCTGGCCCGCAAGTTCCTGGGCTTCACGACCGGCGGCGCCGACGAACTGTCGAGCTACGCCTTCGCCATCAGCACGTCCTGGGCGCTGGCCTTCGCCACGCTGCAGCGCGCCAACGTGCGCGTGGACGTGCTCTACCAATTCCTGCCGGTGCGGCTGTCGGCCGTGCTGGACTGGCTGTCGCTGGTGGCGCTGGCCGTCTTCATGGTGTTCCTGACCTATTACGCCTATGACATGGTGCAGACCTCCTGGGCGCAGAAGTCCGCCGCCAACACGCCCCTGGCCACGCCGCTGTGGATTCCGCAGGGTCTGTGGCTGCTGGGCCTGGCCTGGATGTGCCTGACGGTGGCGCTGATGCTGGCGCGCGCCTCGGCCGCGCTGGTCACGGGCGACATCGAACTGGTCAAGCAGATCTGCGGCGTGCGTTCGGCGCAGGAAGAGGCCGATGAGGAAGCCGCCGCCGGCGAGCGCATGGTCAAGGGAGAAGCCGCATGATCGCCACCGCCCTGATTCTTCTGCTGGTGCTGATCGGCCTGTCCATTCCCGTGGGCGCCGCCCTGGGCGTGCTGGGCCTGACGCTGGACCCGCTGTTCTCCATGCTGCCGCTGTCGCGCGCCATCGGCGAACTGTCGTGGAGTTCGAACAATGAATTCCTGCTGGTGGCGATTCCGCTGTTCATCATGCTGGGCGAGGTGCTGCTACGCGCCGGCTTCGCCGAGCGCATGTACGGGGCGATGAGCCTGTGGCTGTCGTGGCTGCCGGGCGGGCTGATGCACGCCAACATCGGCGCGTCCACGCTGTTCTCGGCCACGTCCGGCTCCAGCGTGGCGACCGCCGCCACGGTGGGCACGGTGGCCATTCCGCAGATCCGCAAGTACGGCTACAACGAGCCGCTGTTCCTGGGCAGTCTGGCCGCCGGCGGCACGCTCGGCATCCTGATCCCGCCGTCCATCAACCTGGTCATCTACGGCGTGCTGACCAACTCGTCCGTGCCCAAGCTGTACCTGGCCGGCATCATCCCGGGCTTCGCCATGGCGGCGCTGTTCATGCTGACGGTCGTGATCGCCTGCGTGGCCAAGCCGTCCTGGGGGGGCAAGAAGATCCACGCGACCTGGGGCCAGCGCATGGCCAGCCTGGTCCATCTGGCGCCGCCGCTGGGCATCTTCCTGCTGGTGGTGGGTTCGATCTACGCCGGCCTGGCCACGCCGACCGAGGCCGCCGCGCTGGGCGTGCTGGGCGCGCTGGTGCTGGCCGCCTGGTACCGGCGCCTGACCTGGAACATGTTGCGCGAGGCGGTGGAAGGCACCATGCGCTCCACGGCCATGATCATGCTGATCGTGATCGCCGCCAGCTTCCTGAACTTCGTCATGTCGGCCACCGGCCTGACCGACGCGTTGACCCAGTCCATCACCGGCCTGGGGCTGTCGCCGGGCTGGATGCTGCTGATCGTGATCGTGTTCTACCTGGTGCTGGGCTGCTTCATGGAGACGCTGTCCATGATGATCACGACGATTCCCATCGTCGCGCCCATCATGATCGGCCTGGGCTACGACCCGATCTGGCTGGGCATCGTCATCATCATCCTGGTCGAGGCCGCGCTGATCACGCCGCCCGTGGGCCTGAACCTGTTCGTGGTGCAGAGCCTGCGCAAGAGCGGTTCCATGGGCGCGGTCATCGTCGGCAGCCTGCCGTTCGTGCTGGCCATGGCCGTGATGCTGGCGCTGCTGGCATGGTGGCCGGACGTGGCGCTATGGCTGCCGCGCGCCTTCGGCTAGACACGTGCATTTCCCCTTGATTCCTCCCGGGCGGCGGCCCTGCCGCCCCGGGGTTCCCATCGCCCCGACGCGGGGCGGGCGCCCGCGCGGCGGGCCATCCCATTCATCATTCATTGGCAGGACAGACATGAAAGCCGTATTCCAGATCGAAGGTTCGAATCCCCGCCAGGTGGAAGTCGACTTCAACACCCTGATCGTCGCCGGCTGGGCCGGGCGCGACATGGCCGCCATCGAGCATCACATCGAGGAACTGGCGGCCATCGGCGTGCCGCGTCCCACCAGCGTGCCGCTGTACTACCGCATCGCCGATAACCAGCTGACCCAGGCCGACACGGTGCAGGCCGTGGGCGGCGATTCGTCCGGCGAGGTCGAGACCTTCGTGTTCGCCGTGGATGGCGAGATGTACGTCAGCATCGCCTCGGACCACACCGACCGCAAGCTGGAAACCTATAGCGTGGCGCTGTCCAAGCAGGTCTGCGTCAAGCCGGTGGCGCGCGCCGCGTGGCCGCTGGCCGACGTGGCCGGCCACTGGGACGAGCTGGTGATCCGCTCGTACATCGTCGAGAACGGCGAGCGCGTGCTGTACCAGGAAGGCCCGCTGGCCAGCCTGCGCACGCCCCAGGATTTGATCGCCGGCTACACCGGCGGCGCGGCGGTGCTGCCGGAAGGCGCCGGCATGACCTGCGGCACCGTGGGCGCCATCGGCGGCATTCGCCCTTCGGCCGACTTCAGCATGGAACTGTATGACCCGCGCCGTCAGCGCAGCCTGCGGCACCGGTATCATGTCGAGGAACTGCCGGTGGTGGCCTGAGGCCGGCCCGGATAGTCCCTGACACGTCTGTATTTCTCTCATGCCGCGCGGCGGCGCTTTGGATCGCTATGCCATTGACCTTGAATGAACTGACGACGGCCCTCGAAGAGGGCAGCACCACCTCCGTCCAGCTGACCGAACAGGCGCTGGCGCGCGCCACGGATCCGGCGGGCGAGGGCGCCCGCGCCTACACCCGGCTGTACGCCGAATCGGCGCTGGCCCAGGCGCGCGCCTCGGACACGCTGCGCGCGGCCGGGGTGGTCCGCTCGGCGGTGGAGGGCCTGCCCGTCAGCATCAAGGACCTGTTCGACGTCAAGGGAGAAACCACCATGGCCGGCTCGGTGGCGCGCGAAGGCGAGCCTGCCGCTGAGCACAACGCCGTGGTGGTGGACCGGCTGATCGCCGCCGGCGCGGTCATCGTCGGCCGCACCAACATGACCGAGTTCGCGTACTCGGGCCTGGGCATCAATCCGCACTACGGTACGCCGCTCAACCCCTGGGACCGCGCCACCGGCCGCATTCCGGGCGGTTCCTCTTCGGGCGCGGCGGTATCGGTGGCCGACGGCATGGCCGCCGCCGCCATTGGCTCGGACACCGGCGGCTCGGTGCGGATCCCGGCGGCGCTGTGCGGGCTGACGGGTTTCAAGCCCAGCGCCTGGCGCGTGTCCATGGCCGGCGTGCTGCCGCTGTCGGCCAACCTGGATTCCATCGGCCCCATCGCCGCCAGCGTGCGCTGCTGCGCCGAGCTGGACGCCATCCTGTCGGGCGACAACGAGCCGGCGCCCGCGCCGCTGCCGCTGCGCGGCCTGCGGCTGGCGGTGCCGGTCACGCTGGCGCTGGACGCCATGGACAAGCACGTGGCCGACACCTTCGCGCGCACATTGGCCCGGCTGGCCGAGGCCGGCGCGCTGATCGACGAGATCGAGGTGCCGGAATTCGCGGAACTGGGCGCCATCAATTCGAAGGGCGGCTTCACCGCGGCCGAGGCCTGGGCCTGGCACCGCGACCTGATCGCCCGCGCCGGCAAGCGCTATGACCCGCGCGTGGTGTCCCGCATCCTGCGCGGCAAGGACATGAGCGCCGCCGACTACCTGGACCTGCTCGACGCCCGCGAAGCCTGGGTGGCGGGCGTGGACCAGCGCATCGCCGGCTATGACGCGCTGATCCTGCCGACCACGCCCATCGTCGCGCCCGCGGTGGCCGACCTGGCTTCATCGGACGAAGCCTATTACGCGGCCAACGGCCTGATCCTGCGCAATCCCACGCTGATCAACTTCCTGGATGGCTGCGCCCTGTCGCTGCCGTGCCAGGCGCCCGGCACGGCGCCGGTGGGCCTGATGATCGCCGGCGGCAACGGCGCCGACCGCCGCATCCTGGGCATCGGCCTGTCGGTCGAGGATCTGCTGGCCGTTCGCTGATCGCGAATCACGGCGCGGGCCTTGGGCGCGGG